>CBFHYJ010000020.1:0-23933 GCA_965659945.1 Sedimenticolaceae bacterium
TGGTATTGGCTAACCCAGAAATCGCTGGTCTCCCTAACTGGGTAATCGCGATCGTTGTTGCAGGTGGTTTGGCAGCAGCACTGTCTACGGCAGCAGGTCTGTTGTTGGCAATCGCATCTGCGATATCACACGACGTTATCAAAGGCATGATCAACCCAGACATCTCAGAGAAAGGCGAATTGACCGCTTCTCGCCTGTCGATGGTTGGTGCGATCGCATTGGCTGGTTACTTCGGTCTACACCCTCCTGGCTTTGCGGCTGGTACGGTAGCGATCGCGTTCGGTCTTGCAGCCTCTTCAATATTCCCAGTACTGATGATGGGTATCTTTAACAAAGGTATGAACCGTCAAGGTGCTATCGCAGGCATGATCGCTGGTATCAGCGTAACCATGTTCTACGTGTTCCAGGAAAAGGGTATCCTCTTCATCCCTGGCACCGCAGAAATCCTGCAGTGGGAAGGCTACACAAAGAGCTGGTTTATGGGTATTTCGGTTAACGCCTTCGGCGCAATCGGTGCACTGGTGAACTTCATTGTGGCAATCGTTGTTTCTAAAATGACTGCGCCACCACCACAGCATATCCAAGACCTTGTTGAAGATATTCGCGTACCTAAAGGTGCGGGTGCAGCGTCAGCTCACTAATATCTAAAACAACCCTTTTAAGCCCCGCACCAGCGGGGCTTTTTTTTACAATGAAAAAATAAAAATTATTAGGAGTATCAGAAATGTCACGTGCATTTAATTTCAGCGCTGGCCCAGCCATGTTGCCGTCAGCAGTTATCGAACGAGCACAAGCCGAGATGGCCGATTGGAATGGATCAGGTATGTCTGTGATGGAAATGAGCCATCGCAGCAAGGAATACATGAGCATCGCGACTCAAGCCGAAACTGATCTTCGCGCACTGATGAATATTCCAGATAACTATAAAGTGCTGTTCCTACAGGGCGGTGCTTCTCAGCAATTCTCAGCGATCCCACTCAACCTGATGCGTGGTAAGAGCGCTGACTACATCAATACTGGCATGTGGTCTAAAAAAGCGATCGCAGAAGCGAAGCGTTTAGGTGATGTGCGTGTCGCGGCAAGCACTGAAGACACCAACTTCACTACCGTACCTGCAGCTGATGCATTGAACCTCGATAGCAATGCGGCTTACGTGCATTACACCCCGAATGAAACTATCGGTGGTGTTGAGTTCCCTTACATTCCTAAAACAGGCAACTCACCACTGATTGCCGATATGTCATCAACCATCTTGTCGCGCCCTATTGATGTAACTAAGTTCGGCATGATCTACGCTGGCGCACAAAAGAACATTGGCCCTGCGGGTCTTACCATCGTGATCATTCGTGACGATTTGATTGGCCACGCAAAAGAAGGCACGCCAATCACTCTGGATTACAAAACACCGGCTGAAAATGAATCGATGTATAACACCCCGCCGACCTACAGCTGGTATATGGCAGGTCTGGTCTTTGACTGGTTACGCCAAAACGGTGGTCTGGAAGCAATGGGTCAAACGAATCAACGTAAAGCTGAAAAGTTATATGCCGCGATTGATGGCTCAGACTTTTACGCCAATCCCGTTGAGACCTCTGCTCGCTCATGGATGAACGTTCCATTCACGCTGGCGAACGCTGATCTTGATGCTGACTTCTTAGCTGGCGCAAAGAATTCCGGTCTTTTAACGCTAAAAGGTCACCGCTCCGTCGGTGGCATGCGTGCGAGTATCTATAACGCGATGCCAGAAGAAGGCGTCGACACGCTCGTGAGCTTCATGGCTGAATTTGAACGCACCAAGGGGTAAAAGCAGGATGTCGAAGTTTAAAGTTTTAACTCTTAACAACATTGCGACCGAAGGCCTTGATCGCTTACCGCGTGATAACTACGAAATCGCTTCGGAAATTGGTCGCCCAGATGCCATCTTGTTGCGTTCATACAAGATGCATGACATGGATATTCCAGACACCCTACGCGCGGTAGGTCGTGCTGGTGCAGGCACCAATAACATCCCCGTCGACAAGATGACCGAGAAAGGCATTCCCGTCTTTAACGCGCCTGGCGCAAACGCCAATGCGGTTAAGGAATTGGTTATCGCCGGCATGTTGATGGCCTCACGAAACATCGCACAAGCATGGGACTACGCAAGTAACCTTGAAGGTGATGATGCGAAAATCGGCAAAGATGTCGAAGCCGGTAAGAAAAAATATGTCGGCTTTGAATTACCTGGCCGCACACTCGGTGTTGTTGGCTTAGGCGCTATCGGCGTTCAAATTGCTAACGCGGCAATCGCGCTTGGCATGAAAGTCATTGGCTTTGACCCATCAGTCACCATTCAAAGCGCTTGGAAGCTATCCGCTGATGCAGAACGCGCCAACAGCATTGATGAGCTGCTCAGCAAAGCGGACTTTGTGACCTTCCACGTACCCTTGATTGATGCGACACGCAATATGATCAATGCAGATCGCCTGCAGCGCATGAAAGACAACGTCGTGATCTTAAACTTTGCGCGAGATGGCATTGTGGACGATGCAGCGGTTCTTAAGGCGCTAGATGATGGCAAGGTCTATGCCTATATCTCCGACTTCCCAAGTAATGAGAATAAAAACCATCCACGCGTCATTGTGCTACCTCACTTAGGTGCCTCAACCGGTGAAGCAGAAACTAACTGCGCCATCATGGTTGCTGACCAAGTACGAAACTATCTTGAGAATGGCAACATCCTCAACTCGGTTAACTTCCCCGAGATGCAGATGCCACGCGCAGGCGGACCACGCATTGCAATTGCGAATAGTAATGTGCCTAACATGGTCGGTCAGATCTCATCGGTGCTTGCGGATGCGGGTATTAATATTGATGACATGCTAAACCGCTCACGTGGCGAATTAGCGTACAACTTGGTTGATGTCTCCGACGATGTTGCCGATGGCGTGTTAGATCAATTGCGTGGGATTGAGGGCGTCCTCAGCGTTCGTCTTTTACCGGCGTAATCAAAGCACTTTAAACTCACAGCCCCGAACTCAATCGGGGCTTTTTTATGCCTAAAAACCCATTAAACTGACCTTGATCACTTAGCTACGTTTCTCACCGATTTAGGATGTGATGCATGGAAGTTGAATTACTCGAAATACAGCACTTTCTTGCTGAACATCACCCTTTTGATCTTTTAAGTGAAGAACAGCTCGCCGAACTCCCTGAGCAACTCGAAGTAACTTATCTCCGTCGCGGCAGCGAGCTGACTGACTTTGAAAACAAATTCTTTGTCATTCGCTCTGGTGCATTAGAAGTCTGCGCTGATAATGAAAAAATCTGCGAACAACTCGATGAAGGTGGTATCTACGCCTGTGGTTGCTCTTTATTTTCATTGGGTAATGGCAAAAAGGCAAAAGCGCTTGAAGACACCCTGCTGTATGTCTGTAACTGCCAACTGCTTTATCAGCTAAGTGAACAAACCCGCGAATTTGGACAATTCTTTACTGCAAGTATTAATGAAAGGCTCAAACAAGGTGTCGCTGCACTGACCTTAGAATCGCCAACCGAAGCACTGAATCATCAGCGTGTTGATGATCTCATCCGCATGAAGCCCGTCTGCATGGATGGCAAGAAGAGCATTCAAACCGCCGCACAAATCATGAGCGAAAAGCGCGTTGGCTCAATGATCATCACATTGGATAAACAACTTGCCGGCCTTGTTACCGATCGTGACATTCGGGAACGTTGTGTAGCTAATGGCATTGCTGTCAGTGAACCAATCAGCAGCATCATGTCAGCCAAACCGCATACCATTAACCCAAACACAACCATCAGCGACGCCTTGTTAGTCATGACGCAATTAGGCATCCATCACTTACCGGTTATAGATGATGGTCAAGTCATTGGCATGTTCACCTCAACCGACATCGTAAAGAACCAAGGTGGTAGCGCTGCTTACTTAACCTCTGAGATTTCTCGTGCGCAAAATGTTGATGATCTGATTAACACCAGCCAACGTATTCCTTTACTGCATCATCAATTGGTTAGCAGTGGCGCTAGCGTTGAGCAGATTGGCAAAACGCTCTCGCACATGACCGATGCGATTACCACGCGACTGATTAAGTTGGCCGAAGATGAATTGGGACCGGCCCCGGTTCCCTTCGTATGGCTTGCAGGTGGCTCACAAGGTCGACTCGAGCAAAGTTCGCATTCTGATCAAGATAACGCGCTGCTCATAGATAATAGTATGCGACCCGAGCATGACGCTTACTTCGCCACACTCGCTAAACGCGTTACTGATGGCCTTAACCTTTGTGGATATATCTACTGCCCAGGTAATGCAATGGCAAGTAACCCCGATTGGCGTCAACCTGTCAGTGGCTGGACAAATCATTTCACTAAATGGATTCGTACCCCAGAGCCGATGGCCTTAATGCTATCGAGCATCTGGTTTGATCTTCGTCCCGTTCATGGCTACTTCAGTCTTTTTGAACAACTGCAACGCAATGTTCTTAGCTTGGCCAAAAACAACAAGATTTTCTTAACTTACATGATGGCGAATGCCGCAACACATCGCCCACCACTTGGCTTCTTCCGTCAGTTTGTATTGGTGCATGACGGTCAACACAATGACACGCTCGATCTCAAACATACTGGCATTGTTCCGGTCACTGACATCGCCCGTATGTTGGCACTCAGTGGCGGCATCACGGCAGTGAATACGCTCGAACGTCTACGTGAAGCAGCGAAAGCCAAGCTAATCTCTGAAGAGATGGCAGAAAACCTTGAAGATGCACTGACGTTAATCGCTGGTCTTAGGGTACGTCATCAATCTGTACAGATCGCTGCGGGCGAGAAAGCTGATAACTTCCTCGACCCAGATGAACTCTCAGGTCTGGAACGCTCACATCTCAAACAAGCTTTCCAAGTCATCAAGATGCAACAAGACATCATGATCAAGCGCTTTGGAGCCGATAACCTACGATGAGCTGGCTTGACCGTTATCGCTCGCTGGAATGGCGCCATCAAGCGGCTGCGAATACTGCTGTAGCAGGACCCATTCGGGATTTTTACGCCCAGCCCCCAGTGAGCAAAAACACACTGCTCGATGAAGTACCGATTGTCGCCTTGGATTTTGAAACCACCGGACTGAATGCAGAGAAAGATCAAATCATCAGCTTAGGTTTGATCGAAATGCAGCATCGAAAGATCCGCCTCAACACCGCTTGGCATCAATTGGTTCGGACGGATAAAGAACTCCCCAGCGAATCGGTCGTGATTCACAACATCACTGACGATGAACTACGCAAAGGGCAAAGCCTCACCCATGTGCTACCGCAGCTGCTCAAGCGCCTAGCAGGCAAGGTTATGCTGGTGCATTACCAAGGCGTTGAGCAAAAATTTCTCGATGCCGCGTGCCGCCGCGTCTACGGCACCCCCTTTGTGATGCCTATTATCGATACATTGCAGCTCGGGCAACGTCTCTTTGAGCTGCGCAATCACACCATTCAAGCGACCGATTTACGCCTATTCAACCTCAGACCGCGGTACAATTTGCCTCGTTATCGTGCGCACAACGCATTAACCGATGCGATGGCCACCGCTGAGCTGTTGCTCGCCTTGTCTGACGACATAGCGCCAAAGCGCGATGCGCCCTTGAAGCGTTTTTTGAGTCAATAAGAATGAAAAAGAAACTCCACAAAACCCTCCTCGCCCTACTGATCGTTTTCGTACCGCCTTACTTCCTACTTTTTACCGAAGAAGGTAATCGCGTCTCAGATAACGCGGTGTTGTGGCTGTTTGATCGCGAGGAATTTCGACTCGATCTGAATCAAGCGAGTAATACCTTCAACGAGGACGAGATCAAAAAGGTCTACGAAAAGATCGATTGGAAATGTGGCGCCGCCCAGTCTAATTTCGGCGACTATGCCTGTAATTCATTGATCGGTGCTTTCAACGAGCTACCGGCTGAGCGCGTCTTCCTGTATTTCGCTGGAAAACAGCTCAGTGCCATTCAGATCATATATCGAGATCATTACCATAACGCATTGATTTCACAGCTAATTGAGTCCATCGGGCAACCCCTCAACGCCCTCGAAGCCACCCGTGATTCGGTACACGCGGATCCTGTCCTGCAATGGAAGGTAAATCATGGTTCGGTAATATTGAAAAAGACTATCGGCGAAGGCGACCAACCTGCTTTATTGTGGCTCGGTTCAACACAATAAGACGGCTAAATTTGCTATTTATACGCGCCTAGCCTGAAAAAAATTTACAAAAATACAGTCATCTACACCCCAAGGAGGCCAGAGATGTCAGAGGTTAAGACATATCCCGTTCCTGCGGACTTCGCAGCGCAAGCCAACGTATCAGCAGAACAGTACGCAGCGATGTACAAGCAGTCGGTCGATGACCCCGAAGGCTTCTGGGGAGAGCAAGCTGACAACTACCTTAGCTTCTTCAAGAAGTGGGATAAAGTTCTCGACTGGTCTTACATGGAAGATGACCTCCATGTGAACTGGTTCAAGGGTGCAACACTTAACGTGTCTTACAACTGCCTAGACCGTCACCTTGATACCCGTGGCGATCAAACCGCTATCTTATGGGAAGGTGATGATCCAAACGAATCACGCAACGTTACTTACAACGAGCTACACGCTGACGTAAACAAATTCGCTAACGCACTGAAAGCACGCGGCGTTAAGAAAGGTGACCGCGTTTCAATCTACATGCCAATGATTCCAGAGGCTGTAGTTGCGATGTTGGCTTGTACCCGTATCGGTGCCGTTCACTCAATCGTCTTCAGTGCGTTCTCACCAGATGCACTGGCTAGCCGAATTCAAGACTCAGACTGCCAAGTAGTGATTACTGCTGATGTCTCTGTTCGTACGGGTAAAGCTCTGCCACTCAAGGCAAATGCTGATAAAGCGATTGAGCAGTGCCCTAACGTACACACCTGCTTTGTGGCTAAGCGTGGCGATGGCAGCTGTGATTGGAATGATAATCGCGACGTTTGGATGCATGAAGCGATTGCCTCTGCAGATGCGGTTTGCGAACCAGAGCACATGGATGCAGAAGACCCGTTGTTCATCCTCTACACCTCAGGCTCTACCGGTAAGCCAAAAGGCGTACTCCACACCACCGCAGGTTACTTGCTGCAAGCGGCCATGACTCACAAAACCGTGTTTGACTACAAAGACGGCGAAGTTTACTGGTGTACCGCTGATATCGGTTGGGTAACTGGTCACAGTTACATCGTTTATGGCCCATTAACCAATGGTGCTATCTCAATGATGTTTGAAGGCGTACCAACCTACCCAGATGCAGGTCGTTTCTGGCAAGCGTGTGACAAGCACAATGTTGCTTCGTTCTACACAGCACCAACCGCGATCCGTGCATTGATGGCACAAGGTAACAACCCAGTTACCACAACCAGCCGCAAGAGCTTACGCTTGCTCGGCACCGTTGGTGAGCCAATCAATCCAGAAGCATGGGAGTGGTATCACAAGGTGGTTGGCGAAGAGCGTTGCCCTATCGTTGATACCTGGTGGCAGACCGAGACCGGCGCACACATGCTTACTCCGCTTCCAGGCGCAACCCCATTGAAGCCAGGTTCAGCAATGCAGCCATTCTTTGGCGTTCAGCCTGTATTGCTAGATGATCAAGGTAACGAGATCGAAGGCAATCCTGCAGAAGGTAACTTGGCGATTAAGCACCCATGGCCTTCACAGATGCGTACCGTATACGGCGATCATAAGCGCTTTTACGAAACCTACTTCGCGATGTACAAGGGTTACTACTTTACCGGTGACGGCGCACGTCGTGACGCCGATGGTCACTACTGGATTACCGGCCGTGTGGATGACGTACTCAACGTATCAGGTCATCGTTTAGGTACCGCTGAAATCGAATCAGGCTTAGTACTCCACGAAAACGTCGCAGAAGCGGCCGTGGTTGGCTACCCACACGAGATCACCGGTCAAGGCATATACGCTTACGTCACGCTAATGAATGGCGTTGAACCAAGCGACGAGCTCAAAGCTGAACTGGTTGGTTTAGTACGTAAAGAAATCGGCCCGATCGCTAAGATCAATATCATCCAATGGGCACCAGGCCTACCAAAGACCCGTTCAGGCAAGATCATGCGTCGTATTCTGCGCAAGATCGCAGCAAACGAGATCGATGGTTTGGGTGATACTTCAACCTTGGCAGACCCAAGTGTTGTGGATGATCTAATCGCGAATCGCGAAAACAAATAATCATCAATCGATGACACACACAGCGGGGCCAACAGGCCCCGTTTTTGATTTTAAGGAGAAAAATCATGCCGTACGTGAATATCAAAATTACCGACGAGGGTGTCACCAAAGAGCAAAAACATGCACTTATCCAAGGCGCCACCCAATTATTAGTCGATGTGCTGAATAAGAATCCAGCGACCACCGTTGTGGTTATAGACGAAGTAAATACCGACAACTGGGGTATCGGCTTCGATCAAGTGACCGAATTAAGACGAAAATAATCGTTTAATTCCTAAAACCATCAAGTAACTCAGAAAAGCGACGTTAAAGGGAATCTCTACATAAATTCAACATAAAAGACCTAGAATTACAGCCCAATGACTCTATTTAAGTACTGGAGCAACAAGCTACGTATAGCCTTCTTAACTCTGCTGACATTTCTCGTGGGTGTCGGCTTCACGTTGTTAATTCACAACTACGAATCAGAAAATCTTAACTCGCTCGATCGTGAACATACCGAACATGCCGCCGAAGAAATTGCGAGTGATTTCGAAAGAGAAATTACCAATGTGTGGGCATTTTCATCGGCTCTTTCTGCCTATGTGGCAGCAACACCTGATGTCACTCAAAAACAACTCTCGCGCTTTTCAAGTGCCATGGTTGAAGCCTCACCTTTTATTCGCAGCCTCAGTTTGGCAAAAGACAATGTCATCACCCATGTCTACCCATACCAGGAGAATAAAAAAGCATTGGGTTTGGATTACATGAAAAATCCCGATCAAAAAAATGCTGTCGAACGCCTCATTCGCGAACGTAAACCCAATATCGCAGGCCCAATTGATCTTGTTCAAGGAGGTAAAGCCTTTATTCTGCGTCGCCCGGTTTTCTTTACTGATGAAGAAAATGGACTTAAGACTTAATGGGGCATCGCTTCACTCCTGATTAATTTTTCAGATCTAACCAACTTCCTTAGTACTCACACCTATGCCGAAGACTTTGAGTTTAAGTGGCATATTTTCAATTCAGATAGCGGGCAAATCAAAAGTATCTTCAGCACATTAGAAGGTGATACTGAGAAATACAGTTTTAAAAAAGTTAACCTACCTTCAGAAACTTGGTACATCGGTACAAGAGAAAAGAAAAAATCATCGTCAACCAACATCATCATGCTCGATGTCACTGGCATTCTGGTTTTATTATTGATTGCCTATTTGGTTAATCGTCTCTTGGTTAGCCACAAAAATAATCGTGATTTACGCTTTACGATCACCTTACTAATTTACCCAACCGTCGCTTACTCAATGATCGTTTTCGCCAACTTGTTGCACAGGCGAAACGTCAGCACATTGGATTTCATCTGATTTATATCGATCTAAATAACTTCAAACAGATCAACGATACCCAAGGTCATACCGTAGGTGACAAAGTGCTCAAAGAAATTGCCCGCCGATTGCAATCATACGTTAGAGCGTCTGATACGATTGCGCGTATTGGTGGAGATGAATTTATTGTGTTATCGGAAGTGACCGATCTTCGGCCGCCACCATCAGACATGATCGAAAAACTATCGGATGTCATCATGCAACCGATGACCAACTTGAATAGTCTGATTGTACGGGCAAATTTTGGATCGGCGTATTACGACACGCACGGGACCACACTGACGGCGCTATTAAGTCACGCTGATCACAATATGTATATTGATAAGCGTCGAAATAAAGAAAAAAACACGCAGCGAGAGATACCCGAAAACGTCATCAATCTGAAATCATAAAAAACCCCGATCACTGATCGGGCTTTTCATTTACCTAGCCTGTGGTGCAGGTGGGCGCTGCTGAGGTGCCGGCGGGTAAGGATAACGAGGCGCATAATTATTATTCCACCCCGGCATCATATTCATTGAAGGACCATTGCCCCAGTTAGGTCCCCAACCGCTTCCAGTACGCGGGCTCCAGCCATTACCCCAAGAAAAGGTTGAACGATCAAACTTCATGGTTTGATCACGATCGATATTCATGCCGCGATTATCACGAGGTGCCGCAGCCGGTGGCTGCTGCGCTGGTGCGGCGGCTTTTGGCGCAGGAGCTGTTGGCGCTTGTTGAGAACCCCACTGCATCGACGGCGAAGAGCTATTCCAGTTAGGCTGAGGACCATTGCCCCAGCTACGGTTGTTACCCCAACCAAATGATGGAGCATTGTTCCATCCATTATTGCCATTGCCCCAGTTATTCGGGCCGAATGACGTGCCTTGGTCGCTCATACCAAAATTGAATGCCATAGCAGGTGCCGCAATAAGCGCCATGCTGGCCATTACTAATTTACGCATCATGTATCTCCTTACCATTGATCAACGCAACTTACCGGGTGCAAATCCACGATTGTTTGCACGCTGACGCCAGTAAGCAGCTTCTGTTTGATTGGGCTCTAAACCGCCCTCGCCCGACTCGAGCATTTCAGCTAATGCTAACTGAGCATCAACCTTGCCCTTTTCTGCTGCCAAACGATACCACTTAGCCGATTCTGTGGTGTTTTTATCAACACCTTTACCGTTGCGATAAAGACGACCTAAAGCACGTTGCGCAAATGTCATGTCATGTTTAGCGGCTTGGAGATACCACTCCAACGCAATCGCGTTATCCACGGGGATACCGCCAATACCTAACTCATAGACCTGACCTAAGCGTGCTTTAGCGCGCTTGCAGTTATTTTCCGCAGCACGTTCCAACCAGTTCAAGCCCTCTACAACATCTTGCTCAACACCCTCGCCTTTGAGCATCAAATTACCAACATAGTATTGCGAGACCTTGTGCTCACGCTCAGCGGCCAAGATATACCAAGAGAAGGCCTCACCCGCATCTTCGATCAAACCAAAACGGCCTTTGAGATGATTGGTACCCATACGATGCTGCGCTTCAGTGAAACCTCCACGCGCAGCGCGCTCGTACCACATAATCGCCAAGTCATCACTTTGCGGAACACCACGACCATCGGCGTACATTCGCGCCAACACAAACTGCGCTTGTGGATCACCAAGATCGGCATACTTGGTCACAATATCTTCCGCTTTAGGAATCACACGTTCGTTAGCTAGGCTTAACGATGGCATCGCTAAGACACATAAGATCAATAAAAATCGCATCAGCTCCCCCTCAGCGTTTTAAGCCTGATAGGTCTCAATAAAATGAGCCAACGACCCCACGCTTTCAAACATCTCTGTTGTTATTTCATCATCGGAAATTGTTTTACCCACAATCGCTTCCAGACCGGCAATCACATTCACTACCGCCATCGAGTCAAACTCAGGCATGACACCCATAATTAAACTGTCTGCGGTTAGAGCTGATGCAGCATCACCTAGATTAAGGCGCTCTTGCAGCAGCGTTTTTACAACTTCTACGGTGTTGGACATACCACGATCCAAAAAACTTCTTGTGAGTATTGTACCGCTGCAGGCATGCGCATAACAGCCACCTAACAAGCGGCTTTTATCGCCTCATACCAGGCGTTTTCACCTTGTGGCAGTGCGCCTTTGATCCATCTTTGGATATCCTCAGACCGATCCACATCCCATGTTTTAGTCAGCTCGGCATAACGCCAGTCGAGTGTTTGCATAGCATCAACCGTATTTTGATAAACCTGAGCATTCCCAAAGGGGAACTGTGTAAAGAGTGCTGCAGATAGTTGCGTTAAACCGAGCGCAACATAACCCCCATCCTCAGCACCAATAATCGCCGCATCATTCTCTTCTAAGGATTGATAAAGCTGCGTTAGCAGATCCGATGTGAGAGTTAGACAGTCGGTGCCAGTTAACACCACATGTCGCGATTGGCTTAATTGTTCAGTAGCCGCATGCAACATACGCTCACCTAAGTTAGCACCTTGCTGTTGAAGGATATCAATTGAGCGTTCCTGACACAGTTCGGTTAACCACGCTGGCGCCTGATCTTTTATATAAAGCACCACAGGTGACAGTTGCATTGCTGCACGTTGTTCAAGAGCACAACGTATTGAGGCAACATGAAAATCTAAAGCACCCTGCTCACCCAGCAAGGGAATTAAACGCGTTTTCACTCTCCCCAGTACCGGTGCTTTAGCAAAAACAAGCAATCGAGACTCCGGAAAACGCATTAGCGATACCACTGACGCAAGCGCGCAGGCGAAATACCTAGGACATACGCCAAGCGCAACCACCACATCAACAGGATTGTTTTCAATACGCCGCGATGTTGCCAACGTCTAGCGGAAGTCAACAAGGGCAAGGCACTACAATTCACCGGCATTACCTTGCGTAAGCGTTTTGAGAACGCAACATCTTCCATCAAAGGAAGCTCAGGATAACCGCCAAGCTCATCAAACAAGCGACGATCAACAAACAGCCCTTGGTCACCGGTAGCCACCGAGGTAAAACAAGAACGTGCATTCATTAAACTCTCAATCACACGAAACACGAATCGCGAATCATCCAATCTGGCCGCAAAGCGCCCCCAAACCGATGGGCTTTGCGTAATCACCGAGTAGTAACTCGATACAGGTTCAGTGAGTTGCGTGTCGGCATGTAAAAACCATAGCCAATCACCGCTTGCAGCTGCAGCACCTGCATTCATTTGAATTGCTCGACCCGTTGAGCTGTGAACAAGCTTGGCATGTGCACTAACACGCTGAGCTGTTTGGTCATCGCTTCCGCCATCCACCACAATCAGTTCAATACACTCACCTGATAGCTGTGCAAGTAATGACTCGATATTTAAGGCTTCATTTAAAGTAGGAATGATGATTGAAAGCTTCATCAATCACTCAAGGCGCCGCCACAACTACTACCCTGGCCAGCTGTACAGCCATAACAATGATCAGCGATTGCAACCGGCATGCCCTTCAACTGATTTAACTGAAGATCACGAAGGTGACGCTTAGCTTGCGCAGCAAGTGGAAGATCTAACATCTGATTGAAGTCGCAGTCATACACATAACCCTGCCAATCAATACTGATCAAGCTGCGACACATCACCGCGCCTAAGTTGGCATCCTGATGCGACATCTTGAGTGTATCTAGATAACTATCGAATTCACCTTTAGACGCCAACATACTGCCAAAGCGTTGAATCGGCATATTGGCAATCGTGAGTAATTGAGTGAACTCAATAGCATGCTCAGCGAGTTTTTCTCGGTAGTCCTTTTCAAGCGCCGCTTGCGGTGGAGGGAGATGTGCCCCTATCGGGTTGTAGACCAAACTTAATGACAGCTCACTATCTGCCTTGCCATAACCAAGTGCATTCAATTTTTGCAGCCCAATCATGCTGCCATCAAAGACACCTTTGCCACGTTGTGTGTCAACGTTCTCTTGCAAGTAACACGGCAAAGACGCGACCACCTGCACTTGTTCCTCCGCCAAGAACTCAGCCAAATCTTCGTAACCCGGCTCGCTCAAAATAGTCAGATTACAACGATCAAGCACCGTTACACCCAAGCCACGGGCATAACTAACAAGCTCACGGAAATGAGGATTCATCTCCGGCGCACCACCGGTGAGATCCAAGGTTTGAATACCTGTGTGATTTAGAGCTCCTTTCACAACCTCAATCGTTTCAGCTGCCATCAACTCAGTGCGTTTCGGCCCCGCATTCACATGGCAGTGCTGACATTGCTGATTACACAAGTAGCCCAAATTGACTTGCAAGGTAGTCAAATCACTACGCTGAATAGTTGGAAATGTTCCTGGGAATAATTTGTCGCGGGTATCAAGCATCGATCTACAACTCAGTGACACATATCGAGGGATTCCACCTCAGACAGTGAATTTACGCTTAAGGGTTGTGCATCATACCCACTCTGCTGGCGAACAAACTCAACCGCATAATTGGCGTGATCAACACACAAGCGCCACCCCTTTTTATCCTTGTAAAGGATCGCTTGCTCATTTCGGGTGAGATAACACACATCATCCAACACATCGCGCGCCACAACCGAACCATCCGTTAAGGTGTAAAGGCCATTTTGATGACTCGCGATATTCACGCGATAGGCTTCTAATGGTGACTCAGCAAACACCTGGCTCAGCAGAAAAAGTAAAAGTGTGAAAAAAGCAATGCGCATAGCCTTAACTATACACACTCGTTACAACTCAAAATCCCCCGGAACCCTTGTTCTCATTTGATCTAAATAGACGTATAAGCGATCATTCTTTCACGCCCTAGTAGCTCAGCTGGATAGAGCAGCCCCCTCCTAAGGGGCAGGTCGGACGTTCGAATCGTCTCTGGGGCACCATTTTCAAAGGCAACCCCAATGGTAGAGCTAGAAAGCACCTTAACTTGCCCTGAATGTGGCAAGAGCAAAAAAGAACAGATGCCGACTGATGCGTGCATGTGGTTCTATGAGTGCACTTTTTGCGGAAACCTACTTAAGCCGTTAAAAGGTGATTGCTGTATTTTCTGTTCTTATGGTGATGTGCCCTGCCCACCCATTCAAGAAGACAACAACAGTTGTTGCGGGCAATAAAAAAGCGGCCAATGGCCGCTTTAACATTTTGCCTTCCCCTAGGCCACATCCATCATCATGTCATCACCAAACTCTTTTGCCGCAAGCGTTGCGTCAACATCGGCTTGAAGTTCCATAATACGCTTGTTCAACACCGCGAGAATCGCTTCGCGGGTTTTAGCGTGGCTAATATTCATCTCAGCCATTTCAATACAATGTTTGGCTGATTCCAGCTCTTCGAGCAATTCTTCTTTTAAAAACATTATAGGTTCTCCTTAGGTGCACTTAAGTGGCGCTATTACGTCACTTTATAAGCGTAGACCTTGGAGCTAAGTCTGTTTTTATCAAAAACTAGGACAAACTTAATTAGTGATTTAAAACTTTACAAAAAACGAATAATCAGAAAATTTAAAAAACCAATGGAAACAATAGTTTATTTATAGATAATACACGGCAAATAAATCTTGATAATTCATAATTACAGAAATGTCTACCTACACAAAACTTGTTCGCCTCTTATGGGATACAACCAAGGAGCTAAATCTTCAATCCCTCACTGAGTCTGATCGGATGATTTATATGCTGCTAGTGGAGAGCTCTAAAAAGAGGCTGACTAAAGTCACTTATGATGAATTGAACGAGTTGATCGGCGAAGAAGGTTTGGTCATTTCTCGCGCTCAGTTTTATAAAAGTTTACGTGGTTTAGAATTACTCGGCCTTATCACTCGCATCGGCAGCCCACGAAGCGCCACTTATCAAATCAATACCCTTTCAGTGAATTAAATCATCAAGGATTTACTTCTCTAGTCTCCCCGAGACTCCGGCTTGTGATTTTCTAAATCTTGCGACTGACTTGTCGGTATATCAGGCTCCCGGATGAGGTCCTCTATGGGAATGTCATCCGAATCCTCAGATCGAGGATCAAACTCCGATGCGACTTGGGATTCCGGAACGGCAACAACGAAATCTGCCTGTTCTTCCACCGTGATTGGCGTGTGCTGCAAACGGCGATAAAACGTGTAACCACCCAAACCAAACAATAACAAAGCGTATCCATAGAAAAGTGCGCTGGGGGCAATCGCTTGCATTAACCACGAGCCACCTAATGGACCAATAACACTTCCCATACCGTAACTCAGCATAAGCGCTGCACTAGCAGCAACTCGACGTTCTGGCTCAACCAGATCATTAGTGATCGCAACAGCAATAGAGTAAATACTGGCTATGATCGACATCACCGTTGCAAGCATCAACACCCTTAAGCCATAGCCCCAGCCATGACCCATACCGACAAGCAAAGCAGCAACACCAGCCACGGCTGCGATCACAAAAAGGACTCGGCTACGTTCTACGCGATCACAAAGCCAACCAATTGGCCATGCTAATAACATAGCGCTGAAGATCGATACCGACATTAAGTTACCAATATCGCCAACCTCTACATCCGTCAATGTGGCGTACAACGGGACTAAGGCATAAAAACCGCTGATCAAAATACCCGAGATAAAAGCAGTGACGATACCCAGTGAGGTTATACGCCAGAGCCAAGCCAATCCGACGCTTTCAGATGGCTCCAACGGGGGAGACTGTAAACGAGAAATCGATAGAGGAATCACCGCAGCCATCAGTAATAAAGCGCCCAAGCTATAAGCAACATTAGAACCCGCCGCCAAGCCTGGTTCCAAAACTAGCTGACCACCTGCCGCCGCACTGTAGGCAGCAATCTGATAAAGCGAAAATAAACGTGCCCGATTTTCATTAGTAGCAACTGCGCTTAACCAGCTTTCTATGGCAACAAAAAGTGCGGCTACTGAAAACCCACCTAGCCCACGTAAAACACCCCAAAACCAAAGTGCATCTATGAGTGGGTAAGTTATAGACGCCATTGCAGCAAGTGCGGCCAATGCTGCAAAGCTCCGAATGTGTCCCACGCGCATTAATAGCTTTGGCGCTGTAAATGCACCGACAACAAAGCCTAGCGAATAACACACCATCACAAGGCCTACCAAGCTCGGTGCAATACCTTGCTGACCCAGTTGTACACCAATCAAAGTCAACAGATAGGCGTTGCCCGAGATCACCAAGATCAAGCTAAAAAAAAGTGCAAATAAGGAAATGATTACTAGGCGCATCTGCTCATTACCTCCTGCTTGTAACCTAGAGGTTCACTCAGTAAGTGTCTAGCGAAAAAATATCTTCCATAAGCGTTAAAAAACTATTGACAGTTTTCCTTCTGCGGACATACATTTGCTCCGCTTTTTAAGGAGTACCTGTGCTCAAGCGTTATTCGGTTTATCTGCTGACTTCCGCGCTCTTCGCAAACATCCCTACGACGGCTTTGGCGACTATTACCTCAGCTTTAGCATCTGACAAATCTGAGCATTCACCGGTTACTTCTTCAGTCATCGCAGTCGATCTCCGACTGGCTACACGCGCGTAAAAGAGATCTCTTATGTCGAGTCTTAACTCTGCTCGTTTAGCAGACGCTGCTCTGTGCCGTCTGTTCACGATGACGCTACCCCCATTCATTGGCATGCGATTCCACGCCAACAACAACCCCGGTACGAGTGTCTGTGTTGTTCACTCCTCCGGTGTTTATGGAAACGCTGACGCTTGCCATGAGTACATCGAAACAACCACGAGCTTCGGCTCACTTTTCCAAAAGGAAAACATCATGAAACGTTCTTCAATTGCATTTGTATTAGCTACCGCTTTGTTTGCAGGTTCTGCTTTCGCAGCGGATGTTGCACACACAGGCCAAATCCACGACGTGGATGCTGATGCTGGCAAGATCACCCTGATCGAAAACTCAGTAAAAACCGAGTACGAAGCAGACGACGAGACAGCTTTGGAAGGTTTGAACCCAGGTGATGAAGTGACTTTGACCGTTAACGGCGAAGGCATGGTATCTGCGGCCAAGAAGATCTAATTCTTAACGTAGCGATCTTCCGCTAACCCAAACTGCGCCACTTTTAGGTGGTGCAGTTTTTTTTCGCCTCGAATTCCCTAAGTGTTAAAGTTATGTCACTGTTTTTTCCATCAAGAGATCAGCCTATGTTTGGTTTCAATTTTGACAGCATCCCTGAAGAGACTCTGATTCGTTTAGGCGAGACCGGCATCGTTATCGGCATCTTGGTGGTACTGAGCTGGGCACTCCCCCGCTTTATCAAAGCGCGCGCTTCGCTGATGCAGCGCAGATTCAAGATGGACGAGATCGTCACTGACTTTCTCGCCACCTCGGTCAAGCTGTTTATCTATGCTTTCATTGTTATTGGTTTGCTCAGTGCAGCGGGTGTAGACACCTCTGCGCTTATCGCTGCCGTCGGTGCGATCGGCTTAGCGATTGGTCTTGCGCTTAAAGACTCACTAAGCGCATTAGCCTCAGGCATTTTGATTGCGGTAAATCGTCTCTTTCGCAAAGGTGACCATATTGAAGTGGGCGATGTTTCAGGCTATGTCGAAAAGATTAGTCTATTCACGACAACGGTCAAAACCTTCGATAGCCGTCGCGTGACGCTACCTAACAGCACAGTATTTGGTTCAAATCTTATCAATTACTCAGTCTTTGATAAGCGCCGCCTCGATCTGATTGTTTCGATCGCTTATGAAGATGATCTCGATAACGCTAAATCGGTTATCGAAAAGGTACTTGATAAATCACAGCGCGTTCTCTCTGATGAAGGCTACCTTGTGGGTGTCGAAAGCTTTGGTGAATACGGTGTAAACATCTTGGTTCGCTTCTGGGTTCAACAAGGCACCGCTAAAGCCTCAACACTTGAAGTGCTCGAAGATATTAAGAAAGCCTTTGACGCCTCGAGCATCACTATTCCTTACCCCCGTGTCGATTTGGTCGGCTTTGCTGAATACGTGCAAGCCTTAAACCAAAACCAAAGCGAGCTTGAGCGCGCACCGGAAAAGGTCATTCATTCTCGAACCACGCCGCTCGAGGATTAACGCTTTCTCTGCCCATTCCTTTGGTCTGACATCACGTTAGCCATCATCTAGGGGGGATTCATGGAAATCTGGGAAATCGTTGTACTGAGCTTGGTCGGTATCGTTGCTGGGTGGCTGAACGTTTTAGCTGGTGGTGGCTCAATGCTCACCGTGCCGATCATGATCTTTATGGGCATGCCAGGACCCGTCGCGAATGGCACAAACCGTTTAGCGATCATTCTGCAAAACATCACCGCTGTCGCGACCTTTGCGAAAAAAGGTTTCCATAACGTTAAGCTCAGCTTGTCACTCTCCGTTGCTGCTTCAATAGGAGCGCTATTCGGTGCACAAGTTGGCGTATCTCTCGATGGCGAATGGTTCAACCGCATTCTGGCGATCATCATGGCCGGAATGATGATCATCATGTGGAAAGGCAACTTCGGCAAGGGTGACAAAAAACAAGGTGGCGAAGAACCACAACGTCTCGTGCTAGGTCATATCTTGATGATTGGCGCCGGATTCTGGGGTGGTTTTATTCAAATTGGCGTTGGCTTTATCCTTATGCCGATTCTGCACCGTGTAATGGGGCTGAATCTTGTCCTGACTAATGTTCACAAGGTGTTTGTGATCTTAATCTATACCTTTGTCGCTTTAGCGGTATTTGCCAGCCAGTTACAGCTTGAATGGTTTGTCGGTCTATCGTTAGCACTGGGTAACGCTGTTGGCGGTTATTTAGGTGCCCAAACCACTATCACAAAGGGTGAAAATTGGATTAGATGGACACTTAACATCGCCCTAGTCGCCTTTATCATTAAGCTATTGTTTTTCTGATACATCTGAGCGGTAATAACGCTATCTAAACGCGCTATCGCGGAGAAATTATGTTGCCCTCAAAACGCTTCCAAATTGGAGCGGTATTGATAACGGTTTTTGTTGTGTTGACCTACTGGGTCATGCAAACAGAGCCGCCCAAGAAAAAGCCAAAAGCCAAGCCCGTTACCCCAAGCGTTACCGCGATTAAAAATGAAGCCGGCACTCATGCTTTGGAGTTGCTTGCTTATGGCAGCGTGATGCCCGCCGAGCTGATTACACTCGAAGCGCAAGCAAAAGGGCAGTTGATTGCCCTGCACCGTGACTTTGAACCAGGCGGTCAGATTGCGCGTGGCGAAACACTCTATTCCATCGATGATCGTGAATATCAATTAAATGTCGATGCGGCGAATGCAGCTTTGAAAAAAGCCCAAGCCGACATCGCAATGGAAGCTGCGCAAAGAAAGGTTGCCGAGAAAGATTTAGAGATTCTAAGCAAGCGCATGCAGCTATCTGACGAGTCTAAACAGCTAGCCCTACGCCTACCGCAGCAACGCCAAGCGGAAGCTGAACTAGCAAGTGCACAACGTCAGCTAAAACAAGCACAGCTCGATCTATCGCATACCCAACGCCAAATCGAAACCAATGTGGTAGTGGTTGAGCGTAAGAAAGTGATCGGCGATACCGTTTCTATCGGTGATGAAATTGGCAGCGTGGCACGTGCTGATCGTTACTGGGTCGAGTTACGACTCCCCACTAATCGCATCGCTAAGATTAAGCCACGCACCAATTCCAAAGGCTCGCAAGTTAAGCTGAAAGCAAATGATATTAATTACCAAGGCGAGTTGATTCGTATTCACCCTCAGATCGATAGCGATAGCCGTTTAGCGAAAGTCATCGTTGAGATTAACCAACCCCTAACCCAATCAAGCCGTCCCCTTCTGCTGGGAACTTATGTTGAAGCGAAAATCATGCAGCACCCGATCAGCAATGCAGTAAAACTGCCACGCGAAGCGGTGACTAGTGATAGTCGTGTTTGGGGTGTTGATAGCAACAAGCTGCTACAAATCACACCTGTTACATTGGTCGATATTGATAATGCGCATGCTTACATTGAAGCACCTGCTGGGCTAACTCACCTGCTGACCAAGTTACCTGGCTCACTCAGCCCCGGTACCATTGTGAGCGTTAAGACAACCCCATGAGTGCTCAACGCCAAGGCATTATCGAATGGTTTGCCACCAACTCTATTGCAGCCAATTTATTAATGGCCGCCTTGGTCATGGGTGGCATCCTTGGCTTTATCGATCTTAAGCAACAATACCTACCGACATTTGAGGCGGACCAAATCACCGTATCCGTTACCTATAACGGCGCGAGCCCCGAAGAGGTCGAGAAAGGCATTATCTTGCCTATTGAGCAAGCACTCAGCAGCATCATTGGTATCGATCAACTAACTGCTAACGCTCAAGAAGGCAAAGGTGAGGTTTTAGCCAAACTCGAGAATGACGCCGATAGACAACAACTACTTCAAGACATACGTAATGCCGTTGCACGTATTACGCAATTTCCGACAGAAGCAGACCAAGCCAAAGTCGCCTTAAGAGGTCATGAGTTTTCGATTATCAGCATTGGAGTTGCTGCAGACTTTTCTAAACCTGAATTATTTGCATTGAGTGAACGTATTCGCCGGGTTTTATTAGACGTCAAAGGCGTATCTCGCATTGAAGCAGTAGGCGCCCTTGCACCTGAGATCGGCATTGAAATAAACCCTGTTCGTTTACTTGAACAAGAACTCACTATCGCCGATATCACCAATGTGCTCAGAGAAGCGGTTCGTGATGTCCCTGGAGGCCTTGTCTCTACGCAAGATGGCGAAGTTGTCTTACGTACCTTAGGACGTCGGGACAATGCCATCGCCTACGGTGACATCCCGATCAAAACTCGAAACGATGGCACGACTGTTCTTTTACGCGACATCGCCAAAGTCACCGATGGGTTTGAAGAAAGCAAACAAATATTCAAATTCAATGGTAAGCCCGGCATGCGATTGGATGTTTATCACGGCGAAAGCGTACGCCCCATTGCCTTAGCTGAGCGTATTAAAGAGAGTGTTAAGCAACTTCAAAATGACTTACCAAAAACTGTAGAACTCAGTATTCAAACAGATCGTTCTGCGCGTTTTTACGAAAGAACAAACATCTTATTAAGTAACGGCCTACAAGGTCTCGCATTAGTTGTGATTGCCCTTGGCATCTTCCTCAACGCACGACTCGCCTTCTGGGTGGCCGTTTCGATACCAGTGGTGTTCATCGGAAGCTTCACTTTCCTTCCTTTCGCTGGCGTGACATTGAACATGATTTCCATGTTTGCCTTTATCTTAGCGGTGGGCATCGTTGTTGATGATGCCATCATCGTAGGCGAACACATCTACACCAAACTACAGCAAGGCTTAAAACCTAGCGATGCTGTTCAGCAAGGTGTACGCGAGATGTTTATTCCTGTGATGTATGCCGTAGGCACCAACATCATCGCTTTTATTCCACTACTGCTGGTACCTGGTTCAACCGGCGAATTTATGAAGTCACTTCCGATTGTGGCCTCCATAGTCTTCGCTATCTCTTTGGCCGAAGCGTTACTCGTACTTCCATCGCATCTCAATCACAAAATCAAAGACGGTAAAGCGAACAATTTATACGCACCTTTTGCTCGCGTTAAACGATTCCATGATGCAATGACTGAAGGCTTGGATCGCTTACGCGATGTGAATTACGCAAAACAGATTCAATGGGTCATCAAAAACCGTTATTTAGTGGTGATCATTTTTGCTGGTTTCCTATCCGTCATCATTGCTTGGTATGAAGCAGGACGCATCGACCTCACTTGGCGCCCTAGCATTCCGGGTAACCGTGTAGATGCTGAAATCGATATGCCCGTCGATGCATCAGTCAAACAAACCTCAGCAACCGTGCGTAAAGTCGAAGCCGCCGGTCTTCAAGCTATCGAGAACCTCGGTGGAAAAGACTACCTAAAAAGCTGGTTTACGCGTTCTGGTTGGCGCCGTGCGAACTATGGCGATGTGAATATGTACCTTGTGCCCGATGAGCAACGGCCTTTCACCCAAGAGGAATTCTTACGTGAATGGCGCCGTGTTTTAGGTGATGTCCCCGAGGCCAAATCTATTTTCTTCGAGTACATGGTCGGCCCAGGTGGTAACAAAGAATTCTCGATCAATCTGTCGCATGTCGATACACAAATTTTGGAAAACAGCGCGCGTGAACTGGCTCAACGTATTGGCGAGCTAGAGGGCGTTACCAACGTCAACGACGGCATAGGTCAAGGCAAAAGTCAGTGGGTCTTTAACTTAAGCCCCGTAGGTCGCGCTCTAGGCCTTACCGAACAATCACTGGGACAACAGCTCCGTGATTCCTACTATGGAGCGGAAGTCGAAAGCCTTTTACGAAACGGCAAAGAAATCAAAGTGATGGTAAGGCTCTCCGAGAGCCATCGCCAATCCATGGCGGATCTGCGTGAGCTACTCATTCGTACGCCCAACGGTGGTCTTATCCCACTGACTGAAGCTGCCAACATCGAAACTGGTCGCGCCTACAGCACCATCAAACGTGAAGATGGACGTCGTATCATTCAAATCACTGCCAGTATCGATAAAGCCAGAGCTAACTCACGTCAGATAAGAGCGCTCGTTGAAAGAACCTTTATTCCCGAGTTATCTGCAAACCATCCTGGCTTGAAATGGACCTTTGGTGGTGGCCGACGCGATCGAACAAAAACCTTCGATTACATCTTTAATGGGCTTTTATGGTCGGCAGTATTAATTTTTGCCCTGATGGCTGCACTGTTCCGAAGTTACAGCCAAGGTGTCATTGTGATGCTAACCATTCCTTTTGCGGTTGCGGGTAGCGTGCTGGGCCACATCATCATGGGGCATGGTCTTAGTTCCGTGAGCATTTACGGCATGATCGCTTTGGGTGGCTTAGTGGTTAACGGTTCCCTCGTACTCACCGTCAGGATGAATGAGCTAAAAGATTTGCCCGCAATTGAGGCGATTAAAACCGCTGCAATCAGCCGCTTCCGCCCAATTTTATTGACCACTCTCACCACCACACTTGGATTAGCGCCAATCTTGTTCGAGACCTCTATCCAAGCCAAATTCCTTATCCCAATGGCCATCGCGCTTAGCTTTGGCACCATCATGGGCTTTTTGGTGGTGCTTTATTTGATCCCCGCGATGTACGCGATCCAAACCGAGCTTCAAGAACGCTTCTTTCCTAAAACCAAATAAAAAACGACTAATTTTCTACTTTAGGACAATTGTCTTTTATTAAAAATCGTCATGGTGTTCTATAAAAAAAGTGCTAGGCTAAGTTAAACAAGCATTTAGCGAATTTTTGCACTCTTTTTTAGGTTGAGCGTCCTAAAATGTCAGATTATCTTGATCGACTTCAAAAATCATCCGCCTATCACGGCGTCAATGCACCCTATGTTGAG
>CBFHYJ010000021.1:0-23505 GCA_965659945.1 Sedimenticolaceae bacterium
GGCAGCATTGCGCGATTTTCTTGGTTGATAACCCTCGTTTTGCTCGCCGCTGGTCTGTACATGAGCTTTTTTGTCGCACCAACCGACTACAAGCAAGGCGAAGGTTACCGCATCATTTTTATTCACGTCCCTGCTTCTTGGATGTCGATGTTCATCTACTTGGTGATGGCGTTCTGGAGCATTTTGGGCCTGATGTACAACACCCGCCTCTCCTCCATGATGACTCAAGCACTTGCGCCAACTGGTGCTATGTTTGCCTTTATTTCGCTATGGACCGGCGCCTTCTGGGGTAAGCCGATGTGGGGAACTTGGTGGGTATGGGATGCGCGCATCACCTCTGAACTGATTTTGTTATTCCTATACCTCGGTTACATCGCCTTGCATGGCGCGATTGATGACAAGCGACGTGCAGATAAAGCTGGTGCAATTTTGATTTTAGTGGGTGTCGTGAACATTCCCATCATTTATTACTCGGTGGAATGGTGGAACACACTGCACCAAGGCGCGACCATCAAAATGAACGATAAGAGCACGATGGACGAAACGATGAAGACCACTATGTTGATCATGACGTTTGGCTGTTGGGCTTACACCATTGCGATCGCGATGCAGCGCGTACGCAACATTATTTTAGAACGTGAGCACGGAGCCCAATGGGTTCGCGAGCTGATCGGAGAAAAGGCATGAGCTTTTCTGAATGGTTAGATATGGGTGGTTACGCACTCTATGTGTGGGGTTCATTTGGCATGACTGCTTTGTGCATGATTGCAGAACCTTTACTGCTTAACCGTTCAAGCAAAGCGATTCGCCAACGTATCGCACGTTTAAACCGCATTGAAGGATAAGCATGAAAGCACGTCACCAACGTCTCTCATTAATTGTGATCGGTCTGGCCATTTTGAGTCTGGCTACCTATCTGGTACTGAATGCATTAGAGGGTAACCTGTCTTATTTTTTCTCACCTTCACAAGTGCATAACGGCGAAGCACCTAAAGATCATGTATTCCGCTTAGGCGGCATGGTTGACAAAGGAAGTGTGCAGCGTGCCGAAGGTGATCTCACTGTTAACTTTGTCGTCACCGATCACAACAAAACCATGGCAGTGGCATATACCGGCATCCTGCCTGACCTCTTCGAAGAAGGCCAAGGCGTGATAGCACAAGGCAAGCTGAATGCGGATAACGTCTTTATCGCTGATGAAGTACTTGCGAAGCACGATGAAAACTACATGCCGCCAGAAGTTGCAGCAGCAATGAAAGCGGGTAAAGAGGCTGCGGCTAAATGATCCCTGAGTTAGGCCAAATTTTATTAGCCCTGGCTTTAGCCATGGCGCTTATCCAAGGTGTTCTTCCTTTAATTGGTGCGCAACGTGGCATTGCGAGCTGGGTGGCACTTGCTAAACCTGCAGCAAACCTACAAACCCTTTTATTGGCAGGTGCTTTTGTACTGCTAACCTACAGCTACCTTACTCATGACTTCTCGGTAGCTAACGTTGTTAACAACTCAAACACCAACCTACCGACGCAGTATTTGATCTCTGCGGTTTGGGGCAACCACGAAGGTTCGCTTTTACTGTGGGCTTTGATCTTAGGCATTTGGGGTAGCGCGGTAACTGCCTTCAGTCGTAGTGTCCCGAATGTTGTGACAGCTCGCGTACTGGCAGTACTTGGTTTAATCAGTGTTGGTTTCTTGCTGTTCATGATTCTGACCTCAAACCCCTTTGAGCGCATGGTGCCTGCAGCTGTTGAAGGTCGTGACCTCAACCCTTTATTACAAGACCCAGGTCTGATCATTCACCCGCCGATGTTGTACATGGGTTATGTCGGCTTTGCGGTACCGTTTGCCTTTGCGATTGCCGCCATGCTAGGCGGTCGTTTAGATGCCGCATGGGCACGTTGGTCACGTCCTTGGACTAACGTTGCGTGGTTGTTCTTAACCTTGGGTATCGCGCTAGGTTCTTGGTGGGCTTATTACGAGCTCGGCTGGGGCGGCTGGTGGTTCTGGGATCCGGTTGAAAATGCATCCTTCATGCCTTGGCTAGTCGGTACAGCTTTGATGCACTCATTAGCGGTTACCGAAAAGCGCGGCGCCTTTAAAGCGTGGACAGTGTTACTTGCGATCTTCGCATTCTCACTCAGCTTACTTGGCACCTTCCTTGTTCGCTCAGGCGTACTGACTTCGGTGCATGCGTTTGCTTCTGATCCTGATCGTGGCGTATTCATTCTCGCCTTTTTGGTCGCTGTCGTCGGTAGCTCATTATTGCTCTATGCGGTTCGCGCTAACGATATTAAAAGTAGCGTGCGCTTTGACACCTTGTCGCGCGAAACCGGCTTGTTGATGAATAACGTTATCTTGTTGGTTTCAGCTGTCGCTATTTTGATTGGCACGCTCTACCCACTGGTCAGCGATGCTTTACAGCTTGGTAAAATTTCTGTTGGTCGCCCTTACTTTGATAGCATCTTTATGTTGTTGATGTTCCCACTACTTGCACTTGTTGGCGTGGGTGCGATGACACGCTGGAAGAAAGATGACAGCTCACGCTTGATCAACCGTTTGCGCATTGCTGCTGCCACAGCCGTTGTGGTTGCTGCGGTATGGATTGTGCTGTTTACCCCTAACTTCAATATCACTGCATGGATCAGTTTGAGCTTAGGTCTTTGGGTTGCCTTTAGTACCTTTACTGCGTTGCGTGAAAGATTGCATCCGCATTACAACTGGCGTCATGTGCCACGCGGTTTCTGGGGCATGATTCTTGGCCATATCGGTCTTGCTGTCTTTGTGGTTGGCACCACTTTGGTATCAACCTACTCCATCGAAAAAGATATCCGTTTAACCCCAGGTGAGAGCTACACCATGGGTGAGTACACCTTCACGTTTAATGGCGTTGATACCATCAAAGGTCCTAACTACACCGCATACCGTGGTGACGTTGATGCGATTCAAAATGGTGTTGTGATCAACAACATGCACCCTGAGAAGCGCACCTATCTCGTGCAAAAGATGCCCATGACTGAAGCGGCCATCGATGCAGGCTTTACGCGTGATCTCTTCGTTGCACTGGGTGAAGACCTTGGCAAAGATGCCTGGAGCTTCCGCATCTATCACAAGCCATTCATTCGTTGGATTTGGTTAGGCACTATCATCATGTCGATTGGCGGCTTACTCGCAGCAACTGATCGTCGCTATCGTGTTTTAGCGCGTCGTAATGAACAAGCTGATAGCTCTGCGCAGACCGCTTCATGAATAAAGCTGTCATCCCTTTAGCCATTTTTATTGGCTTAGTTGTTTTGTTTGCCTTCATGCTTGGGCAAATGAACGATGGCGAATACAACCCACGCGACATACCATCCGAATTTATAGGCAAGCCTGCGCCAAACTTTGATTTGCCCTCCTTGTTTGATGGGCAAGCCAATGTGACCGCTGCAGCACAAACAGGCAAACCATGGTTACTAAATGTTTGGGGCACATGGTGTGCTGAGTGCTGGAAAGAACACGATTATTTACTCACCTTACATCGCCGCAACATTCCGATTGTTGGATTGAACTGGCGTGATGAAGCTGCCGAGGCAAAAAAGTTCCTCTCTCAAAAAGGCAATCCGTTTAAAGCTGTTGGTTTTGATCCAAATAGTAATGCGGTTATCGACTGGGGCGTTTATGGTGCACCCGAAACCTTCTTGATTGATGCTAACGGCTTGATCCGTGTAAAGCATAAAGGCGCCCTTAACGAACAAGTCTGGCAAGAAAAGTTTGCTAGTTTCTTTGCAGGTCAACAATGAAGTTAGTTGTTTTACTTTTCTCTTTCATAGTTAACATCAGTGCACAGGCTGCCATTGACACTTTTAACTTTGACGACCCTAAAAAACAAAAAATTTACCAGGAACTAACAGACGAGCTACGTTGCTTGGTTTGTCAGAACCAAAATATTGCGGGCTCCAACGCTGAACTTGCTGTAGATATGCGCCGCAAGACTTATGAGATGGTCAGCGCGGGCAAATCTAAGCAACAGGTGGCTGATTACATGGCAGAACGCTACGGCGACTTCGTCTTGTATAAGCCACCGTTTAAAGCGTCTACCGCTGTTTTATGGATTGGCCCTTTTGTCATTCTGGGGGCATCGATCTGGTTGATGTTGCGCGTTATTTGCAATCGTCGTGAAGACAACGAAACCACTAGCTTATCGGACGAGCAACTTGCTGAAGCTGCGAGACTCCTCAACAAAGAGGATAAGTCATGAATACGTTCATCATTATCAGCGCCGTTATTGTTGGCCTCACCATCTTGGCAATGCTGCCTTCCCTTTCACGGCGTCAACACATCGCCACTGAAGATACGCGCGAAGACAACATCCGCATTGCTCGCGAGCGCTTTGATGAAATTGAGAAGTCACATGCGAATGGCGAACTATCCGATGAAGAATTTAGCCAAGCGAAGAAAGATTTAGAGATCGCACTGGCTCAGGATTTAAGTACAGCCACCGCAACAATCGATAACAGCACACCCAAGCTTGCTAAGGGCACATTGCTTAGCTTGGTACTGATCATTCCTGCCATTGTGATTGGCGTATATCAACACGTTGGGGCACCTCAACACTTGGATGTTGTTGGACCTTCTGCGCCTGCAAGCTCAACCGCAAACTTGCCACCAATTGGCGATCTCGTTAAAGAGCTTGAAACTCGCTTGAATGAAAAGCCAGATAACGCGCAAGGCTGGTTCTTATTGGGTCGCACCTTTATGAGGATGGGCGACCATCAAGGCGCTGTACGTGCTTATCGCAAGTTACTCGCGCTTATGCCGAGCAACACCACCGCTAAGATCTCTTTGGTCGACGCATTATCCATGGTCAATGGCGGCAAGGTTCCAGATGAGGCGATCACGCTACTCGATGAGATCTTAAAGGAAGAGCCTGAAGCAATTACCGCACTATGGTTAGCCGGTAACGCTGCGCATCGACGTGAGCAGTTTGCAAAAGCACAAGCTTACTGGGAGCGTGCTTATCCCTTACTTAATGACCAACCTGGTATGCAGCAAGAGCTCGGCGCCATGTTGTCTCAAGTCAGTCAGCAAACCGGTAATGCATGGCAAGCACCTGCACCAGTCGCTAGCGCTGCGATTATGGTGAATGTAGCGCTTTCACCAGAGCTACTCGAAAAAATTAGCGACGATGACACCGTGTTCATCTACGCCAAAGCGCAACAAGGACCCCCAATGCCAGTTGCCGTTGCGCGTCACAAAGTGTCAGAGCTTCCAATCCAAGTCACGCTAACCGATGCGATGGCAATGATGCCCCAGATGACGTTATCTTCTACTCAGGATGTCCTAGTAGGTGCGCGCATCTCGAAAACCGGGCAAGCCATTGCACAAAGTGGTGACCTACAAGCCGAAGAAGTGGCGATGAATATCTCATCGAATGAACCGGTTTCGCTTTTGATCAATCAGATGAAGCCTTAAAGCCACTGAGCTCAATTAAGGTAAAGACAGAACTGTTACACTAAACCTGTTAGCGCCCGTAGCTCAGCTGGATAGAGCGTTGCCCTCCGGAGGCAAAGGTCAGAGGTTCGAATCCTCTCGGGCGCGCCATCCCTTGATCGATGTATAAAGCTTAAAAATCCATTTTACCTCCAGCTTTTTTAGACATTGGGAGCATTTTTTACTAGCGGTAATTATTAATTAAGCTAGTCTTACCGTTTTGACACTGACCACCCTCGAGGACCTTATGGCAACTCTCGGCAACTATATTGGCGGCAAACCTACTGCCTCTAGCTCATCTCGCACTGCTGCAGTGCATAACCCAGCAACCGGCGAGCAATCAGCAACCGTATCTTTGTCGTCGGCTGACGAGACCCGTGCAGCGATTGCCAATGCACAAGAGGCTTTTGAGAGCTGGAGCAAAGTTACCCCCTTGAATCGTGCGCGCATCATGTTCAAGTTCAAAGAACTGGTCGAGAAACATGCTGACGAGCTGTCAGCGATGATCACCTCTGAACACGGCAAGGTCTTTTCAGATGCCAAAGGTGAGCTCACTCGAGGTCTAGAGGTTGTTGAGTTCGCATGTGGCATCCCTCATCTTTTAAAAGGTGAACACAGTCTCAACGTCGGACGCGGTGTCGACAGTTACAGCATGATGATGCCAATGGGCGTTGTTGCGGGTATTACTCCGTTTAATTTCCCAGCAATGGTGCCTATGTGGATGTTCCCAGTCGCAATTGCTTGCGGTAACACCTTCGTTCTTAAGCCTTCTGAAAAAGATCCTTCGACCTCATTGCGTTTAGCGGAACTTCTGACTGAAGCCGGTTTGCCAGACGGTGTATTCAATGTGATTAACGGTGACAAAGAATCTGTTGATGTCTTACTGACCGATGAGCGCATCCAAGGCGTAAGTTTTGTTGGCTCGACACCTATTGCTGAATACATATACTCAACAGCTAGCGCACACGGTAAGCGCGTTCAAGCACTGGGGGGCGCAAAGAACCACATGGTGGTGATGCCAGATGCTGACCCTTCTCAAGTTGTTAACTCATTGATGGGCGCTGCTTACGGCTCAGCAGGTGAACGCTGCATGGCGATCTCTGTTGCGGTATGTGTAGGTGATGATGTGGCTGATAAGTTAGTCAAAGATCTCATTGATGAAATCGACAAAATGGTTGTTGGTAATGGTCTTGATAAAGCTAACGAAGCCCACATGGGCCCATTAGTGACTCGCGAGCATGCAGATAAAGTGATTGGTTATATCGACCAAGGTGTGAGCGAAGACGCAACGCTAGTCGTTGATGGCCGCAACTTCAAAGTTACCGGTCATGAGAATGGTTATTTTGTTGGCCCTACCCTGTTCGATAACGTGAAGCCTGGCATGCGTGTTTACGAAGAAGAAATCTTCGGCCCTGTGTTATGTGTTGTGCGTGTTGACAGTTATGACGAAGCACTCAAACTCATTAACGAGCATGAATTTGGTAATGGCACCGCCATCTTTACACGTGATGGCGATACCGCTCGTCAGTTCACTGAAAACGTGCAAGTCGGCATGATTGGCGTCAATGTACCTATCCCTGTGCCAATGGCGTTCCATAGCTTTGGTGGTTGGAAGCGCAGCTTATTTGGTCCACTGCATATGCACGGTCCTGATGGTGTTCGCTTCTACACGCGGATGAAAACCATCACCGCACGTTGGCCAACCGGCATCCGATCAGGTGCTGAGTTCATCATGCCAACGATGAAATAAAACAAACCGGCCAGAATTCACATTTCAATATTGTGTGATTGGGTGGATGAATGCTTTAAAGCCCTGTTGGCCCTTGCCTTCAGGGTATTATTTCTTTCAAAGCAACATGATCAGGAATGCCAAATAAGGTCAAACCTTTGACTGCTAGCCTAGCTAAACGACTGTTAGCGCACTTCGCTCAAGCCTGGTACTTCTATCACTAAAACTTCGCAATCTGTTTTGGCTACGAGTTCTACGTTGGACTGATCAGCAATAGCAAACCCATCGCCTCGCTTACACTCAAAGCCATCAACTCGCATTCCACCTTCGGAGATCAAGACGTAGGCCTTGCCTTTAATGTTATGCGTTAGCTTAGTACCGGCATCAAGGTTTCCAGCATAAATACGCGCATCTTGATGAATCCACAAAGGCGCCTTTTTATCACCCGAGACCAATAAGGTGAGTTGGTCAGTTACCGGCTCTTTAGGGAAATTAGCTAAATCCCAACGTGGCTCCACCCCTTGTTTATTGGGTGCGATCCATATCTGGTAGAGATTCGTTTCTTCATCCTCGAGATTATGTTCTGAATGACGGATACCACTACCGGCGCTCATCACCTGTACATTGCCCGCCGAGGTGCGCCCTTTATTACCCTGACTATCTTCGTGTGAGATAGCACCTCGGCGCACATAAGTAATGATCTCCATGTCGTTGTGCCCATGAGTGGCAAAACCGGTTTGAGGTGCAATGATGTCGTCGTTGATTACCAACAGCTCACCATGACTCAGCTTGTCAGGGTCGTAGTACTCAGAAAAGCTAAAGTGATAGTGCGCATTAAGCCAACCGTGATTGGCATTCCCCAAGTCTTCGTAGGCGTGTTTTACGATCATGCTTTACTCCAAAAATGATCCTTAAAGTATGCTCCCTGAGGCTAAAAATTTCCCCTCAAGAAAATCTAGAATTGATCAAACTTTGACGACTTATAAAAATCTCAATTCGAACGATACATCGTCACTTTTTCCTGTATTTTCATCAATTAAGGCTTGCGAAGTCTCTCGCTATCGCCATAATTCGCGCTCCTTAACGAGGCTCAAAAAAAATGACTCAAACCACTGTTGGTTGGAAAGAATGGGTTGCGGTTTCCGGACTCGAACTTCCACCACTCAAAGCTAAGGTCGACACAGGTGCAAAAACCTCCTGTCTGCATGCCTTGGATATCAAACCGATTACCGAGCGCGGTGAGCCTTGGGTAACCTTTGTGACTCAGCCATCGGTGCGCAAATATCCTGAAAGGATTATTGAGTGTGCAGCCCCAATTGCGGATATCCGATCGGTGACTAATTCAGGTGGTATCAGCGAGCTGCGTTACACCATCCATACCACCATCACGATGGGCGACTGGAGTGATGATGTTGAGATTACGCTCACCGGTCGTGAGAAAATGCGCTACCGTATGCTTATTGGGCGACAAACCCTTGAGAAGGGAAACTTTCTTGTTAACTCTGCCGAGTCATACCTGCTAGGCAAACTACGCAAAAAATAATGTCATGAAGATTGGAATTTTATCGCGCAATCCAAAACTCTATTCGACTCGCCGCTTGGTCGAGGCGGCAGAACAACGCGGGCATGAAGTGCGCGTTTTAGATCACTTGCGCTGCTACATGAATATCACTTCATTACGCCCATCGATTCACTATAAAGGCGAAGAACTGAATGACTTTGATGCCGTGATTCCACGAATCGGAGCATCTGTCACCTTCTACGGTACGGCAGTACTTCGCCAGTTCGAGATGATGGGTGTTTATCCTTTAAATGAATCGGTCGCGATTACACGCTCGCGTGACAAATTACGCTCATTACAGCTGCTGGCACGTAAAGGCATTGGCCTTCCTGTAACAGGTTTTGCTCACTCACCTGACGACATTCAAGACATGTTAGAAATGGTGGGTGGTGCACCAGCCGTTATTAAGTTACTTGAAGGTACTCAAGGTATTGGCGTTGTTCTCACCGAAACCAAAAAGGCAGCAGAAAGCGTTATCGAAGCCTTTATGGGATTGAATGCCAACATCTTGATTCAAGAGTTCATCAAAGAAGCGGGCGGTGCTGACCTACGTTGCTTTGTTGTCGGTGGACGTGTTGTTGCTGCAATGAAACGTCAGGGTAAAGAAGGTGAATTCCGCTCGAATATCCATCGTGGTGGTTCAGCCACCTTGGTTAAGCTGACACCAGAAGAGCGCTCAACTGCTCTGCGCGCTGCAAAAGCCATGGGCTTGAATGTCTGTGGCGTAGATATCCTTCGTTCTAATCATGGCCCACTTGTGATGGAAGTAAACTCATCACCTGGTCTCGAAGGCATTGAATCAACCACCGAGAAAGATGTTGCCGGCATGATCATCGAGTTCATCGAGAAAAATGCTAAGCCACACAAAACAAAAACACGCGGCAAAGGCTGAGGTTATTGATAGCGTTGAAGGTCCAACGCTTTTGATGTCTTAGTAGTGGTATTAAATAAAACCACCCCGCCTGAAGGCGCATAAATACCCGTAACCGCGCTAATCACCACCTGATGCGTGACTAGCAACACCAGCTCATCTTGCTTTACTGAACCAAGGTAGTTTTCTAATTGCCTCAAGGTTTGCTCACGATCTGCGTGTTCTTCAAAGAATGAGTTCAAACCCGTAAATGGCACCACCTTGCCCATGTCCAATAAACGCGCTGTTTCTTGGCAACGACACCACTGGCTCGATTTAATCTCATCAAAACGAATCTGGTGCTGCCTTAGCACCCTACCAAGAGCTTTTGCTTGAGCACGACCTGCCGAATCAAGGTTTCGCTGAGTAGAACAATTATTCACATCAAAATCACTCGGATCACCATATCCGGGCGCTAGGGCATGGCGTAAGAACATCACATTGGTGCCGGTTTCTTCAATGACCTTAGCTAGAGCTGATTCAGCCTCAGCAAATCCAATATTGAGCAATAACGTAATCGTAATGAGCCATTTCATTTTTTCACCTCATGGATTCGATACAAGCCACCATCAACTTGATCATTAAGAACCAAGATTGAACCATCTTTCATAACGGCAATATCCCGTATACGACCTAATTTTTTATCAAGCCATATTGATTCACTGATCGGTCGTTGCTCCTCATTCAATTTCACTGAATAAATTCGACGAAACTTAAGCGAACCGACAAGGAGAGAACCTTTTATCTCTGGAAACATGTCACCTGAGTAAAAACTCAGACCGGAGGGTGCAATGCTTGGAATCCAAGTCCATATTGGATCGATATAGCCATCAGGTGAATAATTAAGACCAATCTCGCCTCCCCCGTATTCCTCACCATATGAAATGACTGGCCAGCCGTAATTGCTTCCACGCTGAATAACATTTATTTCATCTCCACCTTGTGGCCCATGCTCATGAGCCCAAAGTTCACCATTTGGCATTATTGTCATCCCCTGAGGGTTTCTATGACCTATGGAATGAATCTCAGGCAACCACTCATCTTGTGCACTCGTTATAGCAATACCGTTTAGTGGGATTCTGATGATTGACCCCGCATGATTATCTGGCTTCTGAGCATTTAACCGGTCACCACGGTCACCCAGCGATGCATAAAGCACGTCATCACTAATCACCATACGACATCCAAAGTGGTATCCGGATGATGAACTGTGATTAGAAACAAAGAGGTCTTTGGCATTGATTAAGCGGTCACCCTCAAGATGTGCTTTGAAGATTGCAGTGGTATATCCATATGGCATCAACTGCTTGGTGTAACACAAATAAACATCGCTATTTCGCACAGCAACATCTAACAGTCCTCCCTGACCAATGGCGAGGCTATTGGGAACACCTTTGATTTCACCTATTTCATTCGACAGGATGTCAATTTTGAAGAGCGCGCCTTGACGACTGGTTACCAATACCGTTTTCTCATCAATAAAACCCATTCCCCATGGATGTGCGATTGCATCACTTATTTTTTCTATAGCCCGCTCTGCCAACAAGGCATGGCTGACCAAAAACGCACAAAGTAACAGGCAGAATCTATTCAAAGCGAAACCCAATTTCGGTATAAAGGTGTTAACAAGTTTAGTCGGTTTTTTATTTTGAGCACCCAGCCATCAATCCTATTCGTCTATAACGCTGATAGCGGCTTATTTAATCTAGTCGCAGACATTGGGCATAAGATTTTTTCGCCTAGCACTTACTCGTGCGACCTGTGTCAACTCACACACGGCGTTTTTAAAGAGCGTGAAGCATGGAAAAGCTTTATAGAGACACTTAATTTGCCGGTTGAGTTTCTTCACCGAGATGAGTTTATTAAGACCGGTTTTTTTAGCGATACATTGCCCGGTATTTTTTATCGCCAAGGTAATGAACTGAGCACTATTTTTGATCGTGATAAGCTAGCAAGCTTTAGTGATGTTGATGACTTAGTTACCGCTCTCAGAAATGAATTAGCTCAACGATAGCTGCTCTAAAATCTCGGGCGTATTCACATTAATCACCATCTGATCCGAAGGGATGGTGGCATAACTATCTTGCCAAGGCGCAACAAACTCCATCACTCGACGCTCGCCTTGATCTAAATACTCACCAATCATGGGTAGCAACTGACGCGACCACAAGCCGACTAAAGGCTGAAGACGATCGTGAATATGCGTACCTACCCATAGGGCTTTTGTTTGTTGTTGCTTCTCGATTAAGTGATCAAGCCAGTCCACTGAAAGCCCCACGACATCAACTGATACGACGTAAAACCATTCTGCAGAGGATGCGTTCATTGCACTCTCAATACCACTGAGCGGACCAATAAAATCAGCACGCTTATCTTTAACAACAAGCGCATCAAGTTTTTGGTAGTCATGTATTGATCGATTTGCGCTGATCAAATACGTGTCACATTCCGATATAGCATCCATAGCGTAACGAATGAGTGGACGGTTGTTATAACGCAACCATCCCTTATCTAAATTACCGAACCTCTGACCTCGACCTCCGGCCAATATGAGCCCAGCGATATCGCTATGTGAAATCATTGCTCCCAACGCTCTGCTGCTTTGGCGTCACAATCACGTGAATCCACCCAACGACTCGAGCCATCAGGCAGCACCTCTTTCTTCCAAAAAGGTGCATCGGTCTTCAGTCGATCCATGATGTACTGACAACTGTCGAAGGCATCTCCACGATGCTTGGATGATCTCATCACCAAGACGATCGGGTCTGTTGGTTTAAGCTCACCAATACGATGAATAATGGTGATGCCATTCAATGACCAACGCTTAAGTGTTTCATTGGCAAGATCGGAGAGTACTTGCTCTGTCATGCCTGGATAGTGCTCGAGAGTGAGTGTTGCGACATCTGTCTTATCACTCTGGCCAACTGCATTCGTATCTCTTACCAAGCCCACAAAACTTGCTACCGCGCCAACAGTTGCGTCAGCGCCGGTTAATTGCGCTTGTTCCTGTGCCACATCAAACGGATCGATCTGTACGGAGACTTTAAGCATCAGCCACCTGTGACTGGAGGAAAGATGCCGACTTCATCTCCATCTTTAAGCGGCGTTACGCCTTTGGTCATCACTTGGTTAACTGCGCATAAAACATTGCTATCTAATACTCGCGACCAAGGTTCACCTCTGTCACGTAGCATGGTTAACAATACTTCTGTATCTGATATCTGCTCAGAGAACGTTTCTTCTGCTGTTTTTAACTCTTCACGATATCGCGCAAAAAAATACACTTTTATCATCCAAGTAACCTCTCAAAAGACCAGTAACGCAAAACGCTATTAGCTAGCAATTCTTGATCCTCTGGGATCTCTAACACACCATCTGCCCATACAGTACTCGTCAGAACATCTGAACCTTGTCGAGGGAATGGCTCTGCAACAGGCAAACCTACTGCGTTGTGATGCAGCTTAACGCGAATGTACTCTCGACGATCAATCGGCTTTTTTAAACCATTTTCAAGACAGGCGAAATGCGGCTCAGGAAATGCGGTATGACAGCCCTGCATGACGCGTAGATGCGGGAAAGCGAACAAACAAAAAGTGACGAATACTGATACCGGATTGCCTGGCAACCCGATAAAGGGAGTCCCTTTAATGTGTCCGAATGCAACCGGCTTACCAGGTTTGATGCGCACTTTCCAAAGCGTCAGTTCACCCTCTGCTTCAACGGCTGCTTTAATGTGATCCTCTTCTCCTACAGAGACACCACCACTGGTGATAATAAGATCAGTTTCTCTAGCCGCTTGAAGCATAGCTGTACGAGTCGCATCAAGCGTATCTTCAATTTGACCTAAGTCGACAATCTCACATCCGACTGTTTCTAGCACTCCTCTCAAGGTGTACCGGTTAGAGTTATAGATCTGACCATTAGCTAATGGATTCCCAGGCTCTATAATTTCATCACCAGTATTCAGTAAGGCCACTTTCACTTTCCGAAAGACCAAGAGTGTGGGAACTCCTAGTGAAGCCAGCATACCCATTGATTGGGCATTGAGTCGCGAACCTTTTGCCAAAACCAGCGCACCTTTTGCAATATCATTTGCCCGAGGACGTATATTTTCGTTCTGCTTTAGTTTGCGCGAGACACGGACGGCATCACCAACGATCTTGCATTCCTCTTGCATATACACCGCGTCAGCACCTTCTGGCATGCGTGCGCCGGTGAAAATCCTTGCAGCTGTTCCTATGACTAACGCTTCACCCGGATGACCTGCCGCAATACGTTGGGCAATCGGTAGCTGTGCGCCATCGTCAGCAATGTCCACTAAACGCACCGCATAACCGTCCATTGCGCTGTTGTCATAAGAGGGAACGTCTAATGGGGAAACAATATCTTCAGCAAGCACTCGACCTAGCGCATCACTCAAGGTAACAACCTCGGTTTGCTCAATCGGCTTGGCCGCTGAGATCAGCGCTTCGCGCAGCTCATCGCCCGAGAGCATCTGACCACTAAAACAGGAGGTCATTTTTCAGTAAGCCTTGGCATCAGTTCAACGAGATTGCATGGGCGATGACTGAGATCGAGTTGATATTTCAGAATACCTTTCCATGCATCTTTGCAGGCCCCAGTTGAGCCTGGTAACGAGAAGATAAAGGTGCCATTTGCAACACCACCCACTGCGCGAGACGCAATGGTTGAGGTTTTTACTGTTTGGTATGACAACTGACGGAATAGTTCTCCAAAGCCTTCAATCGTGCGATCGAATAATGGCAACACCGCTTCAGGAGTGCCATCACGGCCAGTCAAACCGGTACCACCCGTGGCAATCACTGCCTCGACATTCTGATCAATGATCCAGCGCGAGACTTCGTAACGAATGCGATAAATATCGTCCGGCACAATCACGCGCTCTACAACCCGATGGCCATCCTCTGTCGCCAATTTCTCCAACATATCGCCAGACTTATCGTCTTTAAGCGAACGTGTATCGGATACGGTCAATATCGCAATATTGACCGGACGAAATTGAGCTTCTGCCATTTTGCATATCTCTAAGAACAGGAAAAGCTTAACTGTAGCAGACAGCCCGCAGCTAATCCCCTATAGCCATTGCCAAAAGTGCCACACCCCCCTAAGCTTCGCGACATGAATACCAAGCCCCATCGCGACACCATTTTGGTGGAAGACGCCAAAATCCTTTCTCATGAAGCCTTCGACGGTGATCAGTACGTAATGCGTGTGCATGCACCTGGCTGTGCTGCTCGCACTAAAGCAGGCCAGTTCGCACATTTGACCGTACATCCACAACGCCTAATGCGTCGCCCGATTTCGATCATGCGTGTTTCGGCAGACGAGGGCTGGGTCGATTTTCTTTACAAAGCACTCGGCGAAGGTACTGAGCTATTGGCGCAGCGCCAGGTTGGCGAAACCCTGAGTATGATGGGCCCCATCGGTGAGCCTTTTACCGTAGAAGCCAAGCGTCCCCTATTAATTGGCGGCGGCGTTGGCATGCCTCCGATGATTGCGATTGCTGAGCAAATCAAAAAGACAGATCAAAAGCCCTTTGTTATTTTAGGCTCTGAGGTGCCCTTCCCGTTCACTGTGAAACCATCTCAAATCATGGTTGATGGTTTACCTGAAGGTGTCATCGGTTCGATGCCCCTGCTTGAAGATTGGAATATCCCAAGCCGTTTGGCGAGTCTTCAAGGCTATGCCGGTTGTCATGAGGGTTATGTGACAGATCTTGCGCGTCACTGGCTGAAGTCACTGGATAATCAAGCACGAAGCGAAGTCGAGCTCTACGCTTGCGGTCCTCACATCATGCTTGAAGCAGTGGTGAATTTGGCACGTGATTTTGATCTACCTGTGCAGGTTTCACTCGAAGAGTTCATGGCGTGTGCCGTAGGTGGCTGCGCGGGTTGTGTTGTCGAAGTTGAAACCGATGACGGCCCAGCGATGAAACGCGTTTGCGTCGACGGCCCTATCTTCGACGGCTACAAGGTCTTTTAAGCGTTCGCGAATGTTTCGCGATTAACCGCCTTTCGGCGTGCGTCAGACGGCGTAATCCAACCGCGATCTAATAAATCTTTCAGCGATTGGTCGAGTGTTTGCATACCGTGCGAACCACCGGTCTGAATCGCTGAATACATCTGCGCGACTTTGTCTTCACGAATCAAGTTACGAATCGCTGGTGTACCCAGCAATATTTCGTGAGCCGCAATACGGCCGCCACCGGTCTTCTTTAATAAGGTCTGACAAATAACGGCTCGTAGTGATTCAGACAACATTGAACGAACCATCGATTTTTCACCCGCAGGGAAAACGTCGATGATGCGGTCGACGGTTTTAGCTGCCGAACTGGTATGCAAGGTACCAAAGACCAAGTGATCCGTTTCTGCCGCGGTGAGCGCCAAACCAATGGTTTCCGCATCACGCATCTCACCAACCAAAATAATGTCGGGGTCTTCACGCAGAGCTGAGCGCAACGCCGCGGCAAAGCTTTTCGTATCGCGATGCACCTCGCGCTGATTGATCAAACACTTCTTCGGTTTATGGACGAACTCGATCGGATCTTCAATGGTCAGGATATGACCATGATTAGATTCGTTCACATAATCCATCATGCCCGCCAAGGTGGTCGATTTACCGGAGCCGGTTGGGCCCGTGACTAGAATCAAACCACGTGGTATATCGCAGATATCTTGGAAAATTGCTGGCGCACCGAGCTCAGCCAACGACATGATGGTACTCGGAATCATACGAAACACCGCACCGGGTCCTCGACTTTGATTAAACGCATTAACACGAAAGCGAGCTAGATCAGGAATCTCGAAGGAAAAGTCAGCTTCGTACGTTTGCTCAAAATCCTTACGCTGCAAGTCGTTCATGATGTCGTAGATCATGGTGTGAACTTGCTTCTCATCCATCACCGTCAGATGGATGCGACGCATATCCCCTTCGACCCGAATCATCGGCTCAACACCAGCAGACAAATGCAAGTCCGATGCGCCCTGTTCTACACCAAAGGTCAATAATTCTGAGATATCCATAGCCGTTCCTTGTTTGCCGCACACAACCGAAGGCTGCGATACTGAGGGCATAAAATGTGGAACGAATCATCGGTACGCGTTGACCAATCTTTATATAGAGTCCTCATGACAGATATTGCGAACAATTTAGCTCAGATCCAACAGCGCATTGCTGTAGCTGCAGAAAATGTCCAACGGAATCCTGCATCTATTGCGCTGCTTGCAGTGAGTAAAACCAAGCCCATTGAAATGATCGAAGCGGCCTATGCTGCCGGTCAGCGCAGCTTTGGTGAGAATTACCTGCAAGATGCCTTACCTAAAATCGAAGCGCTGGCTAAACTCGACATTGATTGGCATTACATCGGCAGAATTCAAAGCAATAAGACGCGCCCAATCGCGGAAAACTTTTCCTGGGTACACGCGATTGACTCGACCAAACATGCTCAACGATTAAATGATCAACGACCCGATGAGCTTCCTGCGTTGAATTGCTGCATTCAACTTAATCTATCAGGTGAAGACAGCAAAGGCGGCATTCAGCCTGATGCACTAATCGAAACTGCTGCAGCTTTTAATGAGCTACCTCATTGCCGTCTACGTGGCTTGATGACTATGCCCGACCCGGATTCGAGTGCAGCACAACAACAAGCAGTCTTTCATCAGTTAGCTAGCTGTCTTAATGAATTGGATCAACAAGGCTTTGAGGTTGATACGCTTTCCATGGGCATGAGTGGCGACCTTGAGCTAGCGATTGCTGAAGGCAGCACCATGGTTCGTATTGGTACCGACATTTTCGGCGCACGCAGCTATCCCTGATACCATGGCAAAAATATTTATCGATTGGACATATTCATGAGTCAAACACGTATTGCATTTATTGGCGCTGGCAACATGGCAAGCGCATTGATCGGCGGACTGATTGCTGATGGCACTACAAAAGACTCGATCATCGCGAGTGACCCAAATACCGATCAGCGGTCACACCTCCATGACAGCTACGGCATCTGCACAGTTGATAACAATGCGGAAGCAGTAAGCGATGCGGATGTTGTTGTTTTAGCGGTTAAGCCTCAGTTGCTACAACAGGTCTGCAGTGAACTCAGCTCACACCTTAAGGATAAACGCTGCTTGATCGTATCGATTGCTGCCGGTATTCGCTGCAGCACCATGAGCAAATGGCTGGATAGTGAACTACCTATCGTTCGCTGCATGCCAAATACGCCCGCCATGCTGCAGGTCGGCGCCACAGGTCTTTATGCAACAGACAATGTCAGCACTGAACAACGCGATCAAGCTGAGCGTATCATGCGCGCGGTTGGCATAACGCTGTGGGTAGATAAAGAATCTGATATTGATAGCGTGACTGCGGTCTCAGGTAGCGGGCCTGCTTATTACTTCCTAGTGATGGAAGCAATGCAAGCGGCCGCTGAAAAACTCGGCTTACCCGCAGACACAGCAAAGCTACTCACCTTACAAACCGCTTTAGGGGCTGCTCGCATGGCTCTCGAAAGCCAAGATGACCCGGCGATTTTGCGGCAAAAAGTCACCTCACCTGGCGGCACTACAGAGCAAGCGATACTCAGTTTTGAGGCTAACGGATTACGCGACACCTTTGAGCAAGCAATGACTGCCGCTCGTGATCGATCAATCAGCCTGTCAGAACAACTCGATAAGGAATAAGTCATGGGCGAAAACTATCTCACCAACCCAGCAAGCTTTTTGATTGAAATTGTCGTCGGCCTTTATGCATTGGTCGTCATGCTACGTTTCATTTTGCAGTGGGTTCGTGCTGATTTTTATAACCCGGTTTCTCAATTTATTGTTAAGGCGACCGCACCTGCACTGAATCCATTACGTCGCATTATTCCTGGAATAGGTGGCATTGATGTTGCCGCTCTGTTGCTCGTTTGGTTGATCCTTACCATCAAATTGATCTTATTGTTCAGCTTACAAGGCGGCGCCTCTATAACTGCTGCGATGTTATTGGCGATACCTGAAATGATTGAGATGATCTTCAATATCTTTATCTACAGTATTTTAGTTTTAGTGGTTTTGAGCTGGGTAAATCCGAATGGCTACAACCCTGCGATCGGGTTGATTCACAGCCTCACTTCACCCGTGATGAATCCACTGCGCCGCATTATTCCTTCTGCTGGCGGCATTGATTTCACACCGATGATTGCCATGGTCGCTTTGTATCTAGCTCAGATGCTCATCCTGCCTCCGATCAAGCACTTGATCATCAATATGCTCTGATGAGTTGGTATAGCTGGGAAAACGAAACACTGATTCTGCGCGTCAAAGTTCAACCGAAAGCTAGCAGCAATGCATTTGCTGAAGTGATGGGAGATGCCATCAAACTACGTACCACCGCCCCGCCCGTTGATGGCAAAGCCAATGAACAGATCATTGCGTGGCTTGCCAAAGGGTTTGGTGTTTCTAAATCTGACGTACAGTTAAGTTATTGTGACATTGCTCGTTTCAAAACCTTTCGCACTGCCACACCCAAAAAACTACTCGCTGATATTCAGCGCCCTTAAAGGTTATCGATCATGCTCCGCAACGTTCTTATTCTAGTATTATTCGCATTTAGCGCTTTAGCGAATGCTGAAAATGCCACGATCACTGGCAACTACAAAATTCATCACAATGCTATTACCACCGATTTCTTAAGTGCCACTGTTGCCAAGGCTTACAAGATTCCGCGCAGCACAGAACGCGCCTTATTAAACATTGCCATCACTGAAACGCGAGATGATCAAATCGATAAACCTGTAAGTGCGCGCCTAAAAGTTGTTCGCCGCAACCTGTTAGGTTATCGCGAGGAATTAGATATGTTGGAAGTGCGCGAAGGGAATGCGGTTTATTACATCACTGACTTTGCGATTAGCCATAAAGATCAATGGATCTTTGATATCGAAGCGCTTGTAGATGGTCAGGTTTACCCACTCAAAGCGCAGTATCGAGAAACCTTTATCACTGAATAAGTCGCGCTAGCTGAATAACCGCAAACGCAATCAGCAATACGCCTGCTGATTGTCTTACCCAGCTTTTGTGCATCCACTGCTTCAGTTGCTGTGCTGCTACACCCATCGCAAGCAAGTTGGGCAAGGTTCCTAAACCAAAACCTAACATCAACCACATGCCTTGCGTGGCACTGCCTGCCGATAACGACCAAATCAAAACGCTATATACCAAACCACAGGGCAGCCAACCCCAGACCATACCCAGCCACAGCGCATGATCCGTTTGCTTAACCGGCAAGAAGCGTCGACCAAGCGGCTCAAGTTGACGCCATATAACACCACCGGCTTTCTCTACTTTAGAGAGCACGCTTGACCATCCTGAAATGTACAAACCCATCAAGAACATAAAGCCTGCTGCGAATATCGACAGCCCGAGCTGAGCTGAATAAAGCGATGCATTTGCTGCAAGCAAAGCACCCAAACCTCCGGCAATTGCTCCGGCGATCACATACGAAAAAATTCGGCCCACGTTATAGGCCAACAAAAAGCTTAGTGGTGTTTTTTTAGGCTGATCAATACTCAGTGATAACGCACTGACAATTCCGCCACACATACCCACACAGTGAGTGCCGCCAAGAAACCCAACCGCAATAGCAGCAAAGAAAGTGAACTCTGTCACGCCTTAGCCTCTTTTGAATAGCGACCCGCTAACCAAACTAAAATAAATACCGGCACACCCGCCATTGATGCTGCGAGGAAGAAGTTTTGATAACCCAATGCATCAACAATAGAACCTGAGTAACCACCAAGTAACTTAGGGAACAAAGTCATCAGCGAACTAAAGATCGCATACTGAACCGCAGTGAACGATAAACTCGTCAAACTTGAAAGATAAGCAATAAAGGCGGCACTCGCCAAACCTGCCGTAATGTTATCTGCACCAATCACGACATAAAGTAGCGCAAGGTCACCAGGGTTATTCGCTACCGGAATGAACAAGACATTAGTCACTACTGTCATCACAGCACCCAACATCAGCACACGAATAACGCCGTATCGAATGGTTAAGAACCCACCTAAGAAACCACCCAGGATCGTCATCCAAATACCAAACACTTTAGTCACCGTGGCAATCTGCTCTTTACTAAAGCCCATGTCTTGGTAGAACACATTAGAGATAACACCCAATACAATATCGGAGACGCGATAAAAACCGACGAGCAACAAAATCAAAAATGCGGCTTTACCATAGCGACGGAAGAAATCAGCAACCGGATCGACATAGGTATCATGCAACATATGCTTATCAGCAACGTGTAAACGCACCAATAACCATGCCACACCGAGCGCCATCAGAATCGCACTGAACAAACGAGCGCCTTCCGAAATAAAGGCGGCCAATGCATTAGCGGCACCAAGCTCAAGCAACCACGTCTTAGTTGCAACGACGACATTTGCAAAAGATAAATAAGAGAACACGATCGCGGTAATAAAACCGGCAAACAACACCAAGAAGCGAACATAGTCCGACGTGGTGTGCAGATAACTGGATTCGCGCGTACGCTCCGGCTCATCAATCATCAAGGTGGTTATGACACCAACCAACATAGCGCCAGCCATCGCCACATACGTCATCTGCCAAGAGGCATAAACATACGTCTCCTTGGATGTGCCTAACCATGCGGCTAAATATAAAGCCCCTGCCCCGGCGACAATCATGCCGATTCGGTAACCCGCTACATACGATGCGGACATCAATGCCTGTAATTTCTCATTAACCGCTTCGATACGGTAAGCATCAATCACAATATCCTGAGTCGCGGCAGAAAAACCAAGCAATACCGCAGCGAACGGCATTACCTGCAAGCCTTCGACACTCGCGGGATCGCTCATCGCCATCCATATCATCGCCGCAATAACCATTGCTTGTGACAACAGCAACCAGCTACGTCGCTTACCTAACCACCCTTGAAGAAATGGCAATGGCAACTTATCAACTAAGGGCGCCCAGACAAACTTGAACGAATAGCCCAACGCCGCCCAACTAAAAAAGGTTACTGCACTGCGATCGACCCCAGCTTCACGCAACCAGATGGATAAGGTTGAGAAAATCAGCAACAAGGGCAAGCCTGCTGAGAAGCCCAAAAACAACATCGCTAAGACGCGAGGATTTTTATACGCAGCGATAGAAGCAAGCCAACTTTGCATATCAATCGCCCAACTCGAAATCGTAATCCATGATCAATGGTGCATGATCAGAGAAACGTTTCTCTTTATAAATACGCGCCGATTTGACGGTATCAGCCAGCCTAGGTGTCGCGACCTGATAATCAATTCGCCAACCCACATTCTTATCCCATGCCTGTCCGCGATTTGACCACCAAGTAAATTGATCTTCTCGTGGATCAACTCGGCGAAACGTATCAACAAAACCGGCAGGACCATACAGCTCATCTAACCATGCACGCTCATCGGGTAAGAAACCTGAATTTTTTCGATTACCACGCCAGTTTTTAATATCAATGTTCTGATGCGCAATGTTCCAATCGCCACACACCAACAACTCACAGCCCTGCTTCTTTAGCTTTTTCATGTATGGCAGCAAACGATCAAGCACCTCGTATTTCACCGCTTGCCGCGCATCCCCGGATGAACCACTTGGTAAATACAAGGACACTACACTGAGCTTGCCATAGCGCGCCTCAATCCAGCGTCCTTCACTATCGAATGATTGCCAACCCAATCCCTCAATCACCCGATCAGGCTTTTTACGGCAATACAAACCCACACCGCTGTAGCCTTTCTTTTCAGCACAGTGATAATAGGTATGGAAAGATTTTGGCCAGTACAGCTTATCCTCGAGCTGATCGACCTGAGCTTTAAGCTCTTGCAAACAAACCACATCGGCTCGCTGTCGACTGAGCCACTGAAAAAAGCCTTTTCGTCCGGCAGATCGAATGCCGTTTAGATTGACGGTGATAACACGCATGGCAGGCATTATACTTGCCGGCCTATTTTATGAGAGGTGCGATATGCAGGATTACCAAACCGAATTTCTTAACTTTGCCTTAGAGAAAGGCGTACTTCGTTTTGGCGAATTCACCCTGAAATCTGGTCGCATCAGCCCTTACTTCTTCAACGCCGGTCTGTTCAATAGCGGCTCTGCACTTGCTCGTCTTGGCCGCTTCTACGCGCAAGCGATTGTCGACTCAGGTATCAAGTTCGACGTGCTTTATGGCCCCGCATACAAAGGTATTCCTTTGGCAGCAGTCACTGCAGCTGCACTTTACGATCATCATCAGATCGATATCCCTTACGCATTTAATCGCAAAGAAGCCAAATCTCATGGTGAAGGTGGCAGCATTGTCGGTCACGCACTGGAAGGTCAGATTCTAATCATCGACGATGTGATCACCGCAGGCACAGCGATTCGCGAGTCAATGGACATAATCGAAGCTGAAGGCGCAAAACCTGCAGGCGTGGTGATCGCGCTGGATCGCCAGGAAAAAGGCAAAGGTGACAAATCGGCGATCCAAGAGGTCGAGCAGGACTACGGCATTCCGGTCGCCTCAATTGCCAAGCTTGAAAACGTCATCGGCTTCCTAGAACAGCAGGGTAATGCAGACCATTTGGCGAATATTCGCGCCTATCGTGATCAATACGGTATCTAAATGTCGCGAAGCCGGCTGAAATGCCGGCTTTTTGCTATTTAACCCCAATTCTTCTGGACAAATAGACATCCCTGGACCAAAATAGCCTCAATAACGCTCGATTTCGCAGCAAATAACAACAAAATCCCGACAAATCGGGGTTAGAGGCACTTCTCACATGGCAAACGTTCTGGTCTTAAA
>CBFHYJ010000022.1:0-23347 GCA_965659945.1 Sedimenticolaceae bacterium
ATCATTTGCATTACGTGCTGCCATATTTAAGCTTGTGACTTTTGCATCCAGACTGTGTGCGATTGTTAAGCCAGCCGCATCGTCCATTGCTGAGTTAATACGTTTACCAGATGAAAGGCGCTCCATAGCCTGTTCCATATCTAAACGAGATTCTGTTAGGTGACGTTGCGCAGTTACCGACGCAATGTTCGAGTTAATTACCAGTGCCATGAGATGACTCCTTATTACAAGTTATGGGCTCAGCCTTTACAGTTCCACATCTTAATGTGCAGTTAATGTAGAGGCCGGGCTGTTACGGCCTTCAGCCTATGTATCGGCAACTAGCAAAAAAACTGTAATTTAACGGCCTAAGCTTTTGATCCTTTAGAACAATTAGTACCGTTTTCACACTTTTTTTACCTACAAGCACTATCGTCGGTAAAAAGGGAATTCTGTAATGCAGACAAAAAAATACCGGCATTGCGCCGGTATTAATCGATATTTTTCAATCACTTATCTATTTCAAAAGCTCTAACACATTCTGCGTAGACGCATTTGCTTGAGACAACATCGCCGTTCCTGCCTGCTGAAGAATCTGTGCGCGAGCCAAGTTAGCTGATTCAACAGCATAATCTGCATCCTCAATGCGTGACTTTGCCGCTTGCTGATTTTCGACGCGGGTATAAAGGTTTGCGGCTGCGTGCTCTAAGCGATTTGCTGTTGCACCTAGACTTGCACGGTAGCTATCCACATCTTTTAGCGCTTGATCTAACACCGCCAAAGAACCAGCGGCAAATGCGCTCGATGTGCCGCCAATCGAGGCAATACTCAAACTACCCACATTAAATGCAGGTGTGCCAGAACCAATTGCTTCTGCCGCCATATCCTTTGTGACGATAGCAATAGTATCAGTAGAATTATGACCTACTTGAAATGACACGTTAGCCGAAGCTCCAATAACACTGATTCCATTAAAAAATGTGTTATCAGAAATACGCGTGATCTCTTCCGCTAAAGTTTCAAACTCTAAACTCAGATTAGATCTATCTGCTTGCGCGTAGGTTCCATTCATTGCCTGCACAGCCAGTGAACGCATACGAATCAACATAGACGTAACTTCTTCTAGCGCACCCTCAGCAAGGTTAATCAGTGAAATACCATCATTGGCGTTACGGGCCGCCATATTCAAGCTTGAAACCTTTGCATCCAAACTATGTGCAATGGTAAGACCAGCTGCATCATCCATGGCCGAATTGATCCGCTTACCTGATGAAAGTCGCTCCATCGCTTTTTCCATCTCAAGACGAGATTCATTTAAATGACGCTGCGCAGTAATCGCTGCTGTATTTGTATTAATAACGAGAGGCATAATTCACCATCCTTTTTTAGCGAATATAATTAAATAAAGATAAATTACTTATTTGCGCAAACGACTGCTGGCCCGCTTGAAGCGCAAGCGATTGATTTTTTAAATCTGTAATTGCTGATACATAATCCAAATCTTCTACCTGTGAGATAGTGGACTCTAACGTGGCACTTCTATCGCTCAACACCGTCAACTGATTCTCCACAACTCTCATTCTCGAACCTATCTGGGTGAGCTTGATGTTTATGTGCGTACTAGCATTTCCAACAGCATCTATAGAATTTTGGATTTCACTTAAATCATTAGATTTAAGCGCATTAATGGCTTTTTTTAACGATGAAAATAAATCTGTTTTATTGCCTGAAGAATCCTCAAAGCCAGAGAAAAGCTGTGAGCCTGGCATGCCAACCGAAAGCATGTAAGAGCGGTCAATACCTATAACCTGAACTTCATCATCACCCTTATACATTCCATTAAAACCAATATTTGGATCTAATGGATTTGCATTGACATCAAACGGTGGATCATCTTGTTTATAGCCACCAAATAGGTAACTGCCGTCGATATCTTTTTGATTACCAATGGCTGCGACAGACTCATAAATTGACTCAAGCTCAATTGCCATAGATAGACGCAAATTCGCATCCATTGTGCCGTTAGCACCTTGAATCAAGAGTTCTTTTGCGCGAATTAATTCTTCATGGATAGAATTTATAGAGAGCTCTTGGAAATTTAATTTATCTTTTATTCTTTCCACATTGCTTGTGAATTGTTCTGTTTCACGAACGCTAGATTCAAGTCTATTCAAAGCCGCCACTTGATCTGGCGCGTCAGAAGGCCGTAAGAAATTTCTACCCGTCGTTAGCTTTTCTTGTGTCAGCGCTAAACGGGTTTGCTGCTGAGCCAACTGCGTGGTGATTCTGTCGTAAATAGTACTATTGGTAACACGTAACATAGCTCATGCCTTATTTGATATTAACGATCCAATCGAATAATTTATTTGCTGCCTGAATCACCTGTGCACTAGCTTGATAAGCCTGTTGGAAGCGCAATAAATTTGCTGCTTCCTCGTCAAGTGCGACAGCGGAGACTGAATCTCTGGCTTGTTTTGCTTCGTCTGTAAGGACTTGCTGCGCATCTCGAGCGATGGAAGACTGCACAACAACAGAACCCAAGTCATTAATGACATCGGCATAGACTTCTGAAAAATTTCCACGACCTTCAAACACCGCCCTATCCGTTTGCAATTCAGCTAAGGCTAAAATGTTGCGGTTATCACCTCTCGGGGATGTGTTTTTGGATACTGTAAATTTATCGCCAAGCGCTGGAGCATTATTTAGAACGGCCACCCAGCCATTGATTACCATTTCATCACCTGACTGATAATCCCTTGTTGCTAACACAGTATTGGTGTCAACATCTGTCAAGGTGTAGGTCGTTGCACTTGTAAAGTTAATTTCTAATTCACTTTCACGTTGCGCCTTGGTAAGTGTTGGATCTTCCTCAAACCAATTGCCTGACATCGTTGATGAACCACCATCGATTAGGACAATAAGATCTTCGCCAATTTGACCGTCAATACTTAAGGTTGTTACACCAGCATTGGTTGAAAATGAAACAGCATCACGATAACTAGCCGCACCTGTTTGATTAAGGTACGTCGCATCATACGATACTGGTCCAGCATTAAATCCATTTGAGGTTAAAACAAGACCACTATTCCCAGCCGTACCAAAAATATGGCGACCATCTCGGGTATAGATCTCTACATTTCCATCAAACTCTAACGTCAAATCTTTAGTCGAATGGCCTTCAATAATAAATCCGGAGTTCACTGAGACCGATTGACCCGACCCATTTGAATTTCCTGATCCAAGAACATCATCTATTGACTGCTCACCTGTTTGTAAGCTTGATTCGACTGAAGACCAATTGGTTAATTTTAATTGTGCCGTACTAGCATGCTGATCAACCATTAATGGCGCGCCAGTCGCTACACTATCACCATCGGATATCAATAACTGCAATTGTCCAGATGCGCGCGCAGAATCATCAGCCAGTCCAAACATACTGCGACCTTGATTGCCAACTGAATCCAATCCACTTTGCTGAACCTCATTAACGGAGTTCATGAAAGCGATCGCCATGGCATCAAGTTCATCCCGCGCTTGCTTGAGTGCATTATTTCTAAATGTCTCAATACCTGAGATTTTTCCACCAGCAACTGAGGAAAGAATCTTCGGTGATCCGTATGGGTCAAGGGTGTATGCCAGACGCTCTGGATTATTATCGATACGTGAGACGCCTAACTCATAGGACTTTTCTTCGTTTACCAGTTGAAAACCGCTTGAAGAGCCGCCTAAAGATACGTTAACTCGTCCACTTTTAGTTTCCTCGACGGAAATTGTGGCCAGTTCTGACATATCTTGAAGTAATTTATCTCGCTGATCCATCAAGCCATTCGCCTGAAGATCTGCATCACTTTTCCCTAACATCAACTCATTAACACGTGCCAACTGCTTTGCTAATGAATTCAATGCATCTGCACGCACTTTTGATTCGACAAATGAGTCATCATCCAAGCGCTCGAACTGCATCGACAACGATTTGAATCGTTCAGTTACTGAAACAGCTTCATTTAGCAGACTTTCACGCGCACTTGTTGATGAGGGTGAGACACTTAAATCTTGTGCAGCAGCAAAAAAACGATCAATAGCAGATGAGATCGACATATTCTTATCGCCAAGAATATCCTCTAGCTTTCTTGCATAGGCATAAAGTGTGTCTTGTTGCTCAAGCAAAGAGGTGCTATTGCGAAATGCGCCAGTGGCATATTCATCATATGCACGACGTACTGCATCAGTTAGAACACCGGTTCCCATGCTAATTGGACCTTCTGTAGGCCCAATAGCTTGTTGGGTTTCGTGTGTTTGACGTGAATAACCAACCGTATCCACGTTAGCGATATTGTTACCGGTCGTCGCTAAAGAACGTCGGTAAATATTAATACCTGATGTGCCTATGCTGAGTAGATCTGCCATTTCAGATTACCTCACCAGCTCAATAGCTTGATAAGCATTCAGTGCGCTTGGCACAGATTGCGTTTGCGGCAGAGAAAAGCTCTTGCTGGGTGCATTAACCGCAAAAGATTTTGCTTGCGGGTTCAACGCAAAACCCTCAGGCTTATCTGATCCGTTTTTAGCGCCTTGCTGTTGCGCAATATTTGCTTTGAGCATGTTAGCCAATCCCAATGGCCCTTCTTTAGCGAGATCTAACGCAACCTGCTGGTCTTGCATATCTTGGAAAAGCTTCATTGATGGTGAATCGAAGAACACACTTTCTGGCACCGTCTTACGCATTTCTTTGAGCATCATGTGCAAAAACATACCTTCAAATTGCTCAGCCACTTTATCAACTGCTTCGCCTTGGTCTTGTTGCGCTTGCGCACGCAAAGACGCTAGGCCTTCGAAGTTGTTGTAGTTGGCAACTTGTGCTGATGCGTAATCCATGAACATGCCTTAAATAATGATCAGTTCAGCACGCAAGCTGCCTGATTGTTTTAGGGTTTCAAGGATTGCAACCAAAGCACTTGGCGATGCGCCAACCATATTCACGGCATCAACAATTTCACGAAGCTCAACGCCCGGCTCGAACAAGAACATCGGATTTTCACTTTCAGCTACAGTGATGTCGGTATTAGTGACTTCTGTTGCTTGTGTCACTTCTGTAAAGGCATTTGGCTGACTGACCTCATTTCGCTTAGCGATCTTGACCATCAAGCTACCGTGAGTCACAGCCGCTGCACTCACACGTACATTACGACTGATAACGACTGTGCCAGAGCGAGAGTTCACCACCACTTTCGCAGGCGGCTCACCTGGGTCAACCTCGATGCTTTCAATCATCGACAAGAAACCAACTCGCTCACCAGCACCATCAGGCGCTGCGACTCGAACAGACACCGCATCTAAAGCTTCGGCAGTACCTTCACCAAACATGCCATTGATGGCATCAACCACACGGGTTGTTGTAGTGAAATCGCGATTCTTCATGTTAAGTACAAGGTACTCACTTTCTGCAAACGGCGTTTCCACGAGCTTTTCGACTGTTGCACCATTTGGTACACGACCCACCGTTGGAATGTTCACAACAACTTTCGAGCCATCTGCTGCGGCACCTAAGCCACCCACGGCAAGATTGCCTTGTGCCATGGCGTATACCTCACCATCTACACCACGCAAACGGGTCATTAATAATGTACCGCCACGAAGACTCTCGGCTTCACCAATCGTTGACGCTGTCACATCAATACGTTGGCCTGGCTTAGCAAATGCTGGCAACTCAGCGGTCACCATGACAGCTGCCACGTTAGTCAGGTCCATATTGGCTGCACGTGCATTGATATAGGAAGAATTGATTGAACTTAAGTCTGAAGTGACATCTTGAATGTTCACACCAAAGCGAGAGAGCATTGAGCGCAAGCTTTGATTGGTGAATGAAATATCGCCATCACCGGTTCCACTTAAACCCACGACCAAACCAAAGCCAATCAATTGGTTTTCACGAACACCTGCCACATCCGACAAGTCTTTGATGCGATCGGCAGTCGCTTGATGCATCCAACCGATGAAAATCAATAACATCAATCCGCGAGCCAAAAAACTTAACGAGATCTCGGTCGACTTGCGCACCTCACGCTCGATTAATGTTGGACCAGGCTTAGGTTTTCTAGGGAGTAATAATGATTCAGACATTGTTAATTCCTTTAAAACGGCATGAACTTCATTAAGAACGCATTGAGCCATGGGGTCTTCATCGCTTCGTTCATATTGCCGTCACCGCTATAGGTGATCTGCGCATTGGCTATGCGCTTAGATAAAATGGTGTTATCGGGTTGGATATCATCTGGACGGATGACACCTGACACTTGTACGTACTCATCGCCGTTTGTCAGCGTGATCAATTTCTCGCCACGAACCACAAGGTTGCCATTAGGCAGCACGTTTACAACGCTTACCGTGATGTCACCACCTAGGCTGTTATTTTGTGTTTGCTCACCGCCTCCCACATTGGAATAAGTAGAACCCAACGCTGAGTCGGTGGATAACGGGAAGCCGCCAGGTGATGCCAATTTACCTAGCTGCAATGGCGATAACGCATCTGTGCTTGATGTGCGTGTAATGGTGCTATCAGCATCTTTCGATGCCGCAGTCGCTTCACGCAACAAGATAGTGATCAAATCACCGACACGATATGCCTTGCGGTCACCAAACAAGCCGTCGTTCATACCACCTGAGTAGATAGAACCATCGACAACCTTGCTACTAATCTCAGTTTGAGGCATGACAGGTGAAAAATCGTTGACGCGATTTGGCATTGCGCGATTAGACATACAACCGCTAAGTACCAAGACAGCAACAGCTGTCGAAGTTAACTTTAAAGTTGTGTGGTAGTTCATGAACATATCTCGCTAATCGTCTAATTAGAGATTCTGATTCACAAACTTCAGCATCTGGTCTGCCGCTGAAATTGCTTTGGAATTCACTTCATATGCGCGTTGTGTTTCGATCATATTGACCATTTCTTCAACAACGTTCACGTTTGACGCTTCTAAGGTGCCTTGGACTAACTTGCCTGCACCCGCTTGAGTTGGCGTCAACAGCTGAGGCGCGCCACTAGCACCATTTTCAAGATACATATTCTCGCCTGCTGCCTGAAGGCCAGCTGGATTCACAAAGGTTGCTAGCTGAATGTTGCCAATGGTGCTTGGAACAGACGTTCCAAAACGCTGCACACTCACCGTACCGTCAGCACCAATAGTGATGGTTTGGGCATCTGAGGGAATGGTGATCTCTGGCTGCAAGCGATAACCGTTTGCAGTCACCAATAAGCCCTCTTTACTTAACTTGAATGAACCATCTCGAGAATAACCAATGGTGTTATCAGGACGAAGAACCTGAAAATAGCCTGGTCCATCAATGGCTACATCAAGTGCATTCTCTGTTGATACCATGTTTCCCTGTGTATGCAATTTTTCAGTTGCAACAATACGTGTACCTGTACCCAACATAAGACCTGTAGGCGCTTCAGCGTTGGCTGCAGTTACCGCACCCGCTTGTCGTACATTTTGATAAAGCAAGTCTTCAAACACAGCGCGATCGCGCTTAAAGCCCATCGTATTCACGTTAGCCAGGTTATTCGAAATAACCGCCATACGTGTTTGCTGTGCATCGAGACCGGTTTTAGCAATCCAAAGTGTTGCGTCCATAGTGATACCCTTTTACTGTCATTTTTTCGGCAATTTTTGCCGCTTAATGTTTGTTTAATGAATGTGAGGCAACTTCCGTGCCAATCAGCCATCCAAGCGCATCATGGATGCACTCGCCGTAGAAACTTCTTTTGCATTTTTAATAACGCGAATCTGCATTTCATAAGCACGTGAGTCACGGATCATATTCACCATTGCTTCAATGGGCTTGACTGCACTGCCCTCTAAACCACCAGCTGTAACCTTTACTAAAGCATCAACTGGTAATAGCTCTTTCGATTGAGTTTCATAAAGACCATCCGAGCGAATCTGAATCAAGTTATCCCCAGGGTTAACGAGCTTCAACCTAGCAACTGGGGTCATTTCATTATTAACAGCACCAGGCTCTAAGATGCTAATCGTTCCATCAGGTGAAACCTGTACGCGATTGGTAGGTGGCAAAGTAATAGGACCATCGTCCCCTAACACCAAATGACCCGTACCAGTGGTTAAAACACCATTGTCAGTAACCTTGATATCGCCACGTCTTGTGTAAACCTCATTACCATCAGCATCTTGTACAGCTAACAGTCCTCTTTCATTGATATAGAGATCAAAGGGATTACCCGTACGCTGAAAAGGACCTGGTTTAAGGTCCACCTTGTTAATGGTCTGGAGGCTGGGAAAGGCTCTTGTTCTTAAAGAATCCTCTCCTACCAAGTCACCAGACATAACTGCAGAATTAAAACTTTTCTTAAAACCGACGGTATTAACGTTTGCAAGCTCGTTGAACGTATTCGCTTGGCGTTGTTCAACCACTTTCATACCGTTAAGTACGGTAAATATCATCTTGTCCATATTTGCTCTCCGTTCTATAGCGGAAAATTTTTGCCGCCCTGTGGACAATTCCGAGGCGGTTTACCCTGTTATAAGAGTTAATGCAGAGAGCGTGCCAACTTTAAAAAACTTTTCTTTCGCGCATAAAAAGGCCCCCTCAACGGTCTCCCGAAGAGGGGGCAAAAACCAAGCCTCAAATCCTTAGATGGAATTATCCGCGGATCTGAATAATGGCCTGGGTCAGGGTATTGGAGGTCTCAATTGCCTTCGCATTTGCCTGGAAGTTACGTTGTGCGGTGATCAAATCCACCAGCTCTTGTGTCAAATCCACATTGGAACGTTCGATTGCACCCGCTCGGATTGAACCGAAACCTGATGAACCTGCCTCACCGATCTTTGCGGTACCAGACGATGCTGACGCCAAGAAACTTGAGTCACCCATCTGACGCAAGCCAGAAGCACTTGCAAAGTTAGCGAGAATAATCTTGCCGAGCGAGATCTGCGTACCATTAGAGAATGATGCGTTAACCAAACCATCACCACCAATGTCCAAGCCCATCAAGTCGCCCTCTGGCATACCGTCTTGTGACTGACTCATAACCGAGAATGAACCACCGTATTGGCTAGACCGTGTTAAGTCGATACCCATGTAACTAATCGGTACATTTGCATCAGAACCTGCAACTAATTTTGCCGTGAACGGAATTGACTTAAACGGCGATAAACTTTCGCCATTCAACGAGAAGGTCAATTCACCTGGATCTAAGAAAACCGGCTTCCAGGTTTCTGCATTAACTGTGGTATCAACGCCAGCTGGATCGGTCACTTCTGAGTAGTAACCATCATCACCCAACTCCACAAAAGTTGAAGTTCCGCTATCGGTATGTTGTGTCAAATTTACCCACGACACAGTCTCGCCCACGGCTCGAGTATTGTTTGCAAAGCCAAATAGCTCAGGCACCTCTTCACCCGTGACCGTGTCGAGTACTTTAGTAATATCGATTACCGATGAAGCGCCCGTTGTGGGGCTCGTAACCGTAAACTTATTGGTCGTGTCATCAAAACTTACCGTTACACCTTTAAGCTGTTGGCCAGAATCTGAAATGGAATAAACCGTACCATCGGTGTATGCAACACCGTCATGATTAATGCCATCCTCGATGATTTGAGCTAAGTCCTTTGGATCCTGCGTAGATTGAGAACCCGGAACTGAAAATTTAGCCTTAATACCGTTTACAACAACTTCCATCTCAAGTGTGTTGGTCACTTGCATCGTACCGTTAGATTTCAAGATGACGGCATCTGATGACAATTCAGCTGCAGATGAAGCTTTACCTCGAATCGCATTATCTGTAACACCGACGGCGGCCACAGTGTTATTCGTTGAAATGCCTGTTAGTGCTGCCGCATTACCACCTACCACTGTTACAGCAATACTGGAATCATCACCAGTTGAACCTGTCGCAAAATTGAATTTTCCATCTTCGAAAGTGACTTTGGCGCCGTATTTAGGTGACGCATTGCCTGCAAAAGCATTATTAATAGCCACCGTTAGCTTGGTCGCTAACTCAGTACCTGACAAAGTCGTTGCTTGGCCATTTGCCCCCAAATCATCCGCGTCTAAGGCTACAGCCTGGCTTGTACCATCAATCTCGAGAGTAAACGTAATAGTAGAACCATCAGGGATGTCTATCTCTTTATCAGTAGCATCCCAGCCAATACTTCCATCTGTTGCAGTTACACTGGACGTGAATGCTGCAGGCTCAGAAGGGATCTTTGTAATGTTTTCGTCGTAACGGAACATGCCCACTTTTTGTGATGCCCTTGCCGATACATAGCGCATATCGCCGTGGCCATTCATTTCGAGATACTGACCATTCTCATTAGTCACTTGCTGTAAGCGTGGATCAAAAGCTTGATCGCCGATAAAGAAATAGGTTTGCCATTTACTTTCTGGCTTACTGATACTACCTGCTTGAGTTTTTACGTAGTAAATGGTGGCAAGGTAGCCTTCACCCGAATCGTCATAAACGGTTAGTGCGGTACTTTCGTTGTAGGTCGTTGGGTCTGTTCTATCAAAGGCCTCAGTAATGACAGTCGCATCTGCCGGTAAGTTTAGACCTAAATTTACCAACGTAGTTTTTTGAGCCTCACCTGTTGTCTGAGAAGGAATAGTCAAGGCACTAAGGTTACTCAAGTCCGCAGTACCGGATGAGTCAACCGATGCTGCCATCAAACGTTGGCCGGTGGAGTTCACCACGTTATTTTGCTCACTCAACATGAACGCGCCGTTACGGGTGTAGATGTCTTGCAATCCATCAGCGGTCTTCAATGGGAAGAAACCGTCACCGGTAATCGCTAAGTCGAGCGAGTTACCTGATGTAGAAATATTACCCTGGCTGAATTCTTGGTTTACACCCTTAAGGAGTACGCCCTGACCAATCTGTGCTGAAGATTTTTGTAGTGGTGAGGTCGAGAAGATGTCACCAAAGTCAGCGCGCGATCGCTTAAATGCCGTGGTGCCCGAGTTCGCAATATTGTTAGAGGTTACAGCTAACTGGGATGTTGCGGAGTTTAGTCCGGTGAGCGATGTATAGAATGACATTTGTTTGTCTCCTTGGGTTAATTCTTTTTAGTACGCTGCTTATTGGCCAACGCGGTACACATCATTGAACGGTAGGTTTCCAACGCCAGCGACCTCGAGTAATAACTCTCCCGCCGGGCCAGAAGAAATTGCATTGACATTGGCGTAAACCAATGTGGTTGGGGTGTCTGGCTCGCCGTTATCCAGGGCCACTGGTTCTACGAAATATTCACCAGGCTCTGCTGGGTAACCGCCATCGGTTATGCCATCCCATTTAAATTCATGAATGCCTGGAAACTTAATGCCAAGCTGCTCGGTGTGAACGATTTCACCGTTAAGATTTTTGATCACGATCTTCGTGCCATCGGTTGCTTTATCCAATACGAAAGCACCACTTAAACCTTTATCTGCATCAAGTTGCGCAAAGCTGCCTTCAACCAACGCGCTTTTATTAATCAGCCCACTGGCTTGCATGAGTTGTTGCGAACGATAACTTTCAGACAGATTTTGAACAGAGGTGTTCATTTCTGTAATGCCACTAACCGTTGAGAATTGCGCCATTTGCGCAAGGAACTCACCGTTTTCCATCGGTTGCAATGGGTCTTGGTTCATTAACTGAGTCGTCATTAACTTAAGGAAATCACTTTGACCCAATACCGATGTGCGCTCAGCCTCGGCTTGAGCTTGGCTTGCCATGTAATCATCGACGGTGCGAAGTGAATTCATTGAATCAATTGCCATGTTAATAATTCCTTATTACTGACCGAGCTTGAGCGTATTCAACACCAGCTTTTTAGCCGTGTTGATCGCTTCTACATTGGATTGATAAGCTCGAGATGCGATGGTCATATCCACCATCTCCTCAATCGAATTCACATTCGAGACGTAGATATAACCCTGATCATCAGCCACAGGATTATCTGGTTCAAAGCGTCGATCGTTTGGCTTGGCACTGGCTCCAATACTGTCAACAGTGACACCCGCACGATAGGTTTCGCTCGCATGGTCATAAACCGTTCTAAAGATAGGACGTTTAGCTTTGTAGGCCTCTTCGGCACTTGAAGCGGCAACGCCGGTATTCGCTAGATTGGATGAAATGGTGTTCATACGCACCATTTGTGCATTCATTGCAGAACCGGCAATTCCTAGTACATCAAAGAATGACATTGTTATTCACCCCTCAATGCGGTTTTGATGCCCTTAATACGGCTATTCAAAAACGTTAAAGTTGCTTGAATACGCATCGCGTTATCCGCGTAATGATTTTGCTCAGTGTCGGCCTCAACGGTGTTGCCATCCAATGATGGGCTCGTTGGCACCCGATACATCAGATTGCCACCCGCAGCACCAAAGGTGGTTTGCATGTGTTGTCTGTCTGTTGACTGCATCATTTGTGCGTTCGCCGTACCTTGCATTAGCGAGCGAAAATCAATATCGCGCGCCTTATAATTTGGGGTATCCGCATTGGCCATATTGGCTGCAAGAATGGTTGAACGCATATCTCGCAGTGTTAGTGCTCTTTCGTGAATACCGAATGGATTCTGAAGTAGTGGCATCGCTGCCCCTCCTCTATTTTTTTACCCTGTGCTTCGCTTGAAGCAATCGACGTGCCAAAATTAATAAATTGATTAAAAACAGATACTTAACTATAAATTTTTCCATGAAACACCCGTTTTAAGCCGATTAAAATGTGGCGATTGGCAAGGGTTTGCCGCTTTTTTTCAGACCGCATTACAGTTTTCTGGAAAGCTGCCGATAAAAGAATTGAAATGTATTTTTTAGATTAAAGATGGCAAACGATATTCACTTATTTCCTAATAAACCGGTTCGCACGACTCAGAACGGCAAAGCCCCTGCGTCTGCTAACGGCGTGCGCGTGAATAACGACAACATCGTTGCTCTCAAAAGTGCCGAGAAAGCACAGGATTTAAAACAAAATCAAGACGTTACAAGCAAAGGCAGTGATACCACAAAAGTTTCAGATACTGCAAAGCATGTGCAATCAGTAGTTCAATCAACTAAAGAAGTTTCTGGAGTTGATTTGAAGAAAGTGGAACGTATCAAGCGACAGCTAGCTGAAGGCAGCTACCCTTTAGACAGTCAATCGATTGCCAAGAAAATGCTCGAACTGAACGCCCTAATTGATCCTTCACCCGGCATTCAGCGATAAGGTTAATCATAAAAAAACCGGCGTACAGCCGGTTTTTTTATGTCACTTACTATGAACTCTACCCTTTTACATCCATAACGATCTCAATCCGACGATTTCGATCATCATCCTCACCTTCTGCAACTGGCTTGGTATCCGCATAACCCTTAATCACTAACTGATTCTGAGGAATGGCAAATTGATCGGTGAGCGCATTTGCGACTGCTGACGCACGTGCGATCGATAAATCCCAGTTAGAAGGATACTCACCACCAGGCTCTTGAACTTCATTGCCGGTATAACCCTCTATAGTTACAGGCCCTTCGTTTTGACGAATCACCTTGCTCACCTTGCGTAACATTGCTCTACCGCGGTGTTTACTCAAATCAGACCCACCATCAGGAAAGGTTCCTTGATTTGATAGACGAACAATAACCTTGCCGTCTCGCGTTTCAATCTCGGCAAGACCCATTGCAAGCTCACGCTCAAGCTCGTTATTTAGCTGTTGAACACGATGTGCTACGGCATCAACAGGTAGGTCTTTCTCTGAATCTGCCCAATTCTGTGATGACTCATAATCCATCACTTGAATAGGCGCTTGGGCCGTCTTTTGGAACTTGGCGATTCGACGTAGCAATTCAACTTTTTCTTGTGGAATCACACCACCCGTACTTGGCGTAGCTGATTGCTCATTTGCTGCTGCTGAACCAAACCCTTTTGCCTCAACGACGACACGATTCTTATCTTCTCGTATCTCAATTTGTCCACGAGAAACAAATTCAGCAAGTAGTTCCTCTAATTGCTCTTTTGTTTCATTGACTTGAGATTGCGATTTTTCTTTTCGATTTACATCAAGATCTTTTTCAGGGTCGTTTTCATCAACCTTACTCTGTTCTACAGAAACAACCGCCGTTGGATTAGACATCGATTGGCTAAAGTTGTTGTTGATTATCATTGTGCCGTCAGGGCGCTCGAAAGTCTTAACGTCTTTTTGCACACCAAATGCAGAGGCTAATGCACCAGCTGCCTGGGTATAACGAAGTTTTCTCGCCTCGGTAAAAGAGAGGATCAAAACGAAGAACGCCATCAAGAGCGTTGCCATATCTGCAAAGGTTGCCATCCATAGCGGCGCTCCTGGCTTACAAGGTTCACATTTAACTTCTTTTTCTGGCGGCAGATCCTCTTCAACAATTTCTTCAGCGACTTCCCCCTCTGGAGCTGTCGCTTTTTCCATAGATTCCTCAGACAAACCCTCTATAGCTTCATTAGAAGCTACATTTTCTTCGGGTTTATCATCTTTCTCAGCCATGAGTTAGCTCTTAAGCATTCGCCATCTTGGCACGTGTTGCTGGATCTAAGTAAATTGACAACTTATCTGACAACACGCGTGGATTACCGCCGTCTTGCATAAAGTTCAATGCGGTTAAGATAAGCTCATTATTTAAGGTCTCATCCACCATCCGTTGCTTGAGCTTCTGCTGAATTGGGAACGCAATAACATTCGCCAAGAATGCACCGTATAACGTGGTTAAGAGCGCAACAGCCATCGCAGGCCCAATGGACTTCGGGTCACTCATGTTCGCGAGCATCTGTACCAATCCGACCAAGGTGCCAATCATGCCCATCGCAGGACCAAAATCACCGATTGAAGACCAAATATCAGCGCCACGCTCATGGCGTATCACCATAATCTCGGTGTCTTTGGTGAGCTGGGTTGAGACGTAACCTTTATCTTTGCCATCCACGAGCATCTCAAGGCCACGTTTAAGGAATTCATTCTTTTCCTCACCCACCTTGGACTCTAGAGCGATCATGCCGTCTTTACGCACTAACTCAGCGTATTCAACGAATTTTTCAATCAACGCCTCTGGCTTTTCAATCGGATTGCCAAAACTACGCCCTGCAACACCCACAGCCCCGACAAAATCAGCCATCGATGAACGCATCATGGTCACCATCAAGGTGCCACCAAACACAATAATCAAGGATGGGATGTTGACGAACATGCCCGCAGAGCCACCAATGACGACCGCCATCACGATAGTGCCAATAGCGCCAACAAGGCCGATTAACGTTGCTATATCCATAGGGAGCTCTTAAGTCTTCTGCAATTTAGTCGTTAGTCTAATGCACACGTAAGCACACTACGACAGCCACGGCCGTGCACGCTTTTTTACGCATAAGTCTTATTCTATATCGGCAAAAACGCAAAAAAATGTACTTTTAGGCGTTTATGCGTAATACGTGTCTAGAGAAGACACTTTATGGTAACGTCTGAATATCCTTAATGATTTAGACCTAATCACAATGCTTGGACGAGGCCCCACCTACAGCCGCAAAGATTGCAGTTTTTGCAAAACTCTTCGCATCGTCATTGCGATGGCGGTCCTTGTTCTAGCTCTAGCTTCCCTAACATTCGACTTTGGACTTCTTGAAGGTATTTACTTCACGGACTTATTTGCCACTATTGTTGGTATAGGTTTTTTTGTGGTTTTCGGCTGGAAGCTATGGGATGAGTACCTAAGAAAACGCTTCAAGAATCCGAAGCAATAGCAGCTAACATACGTTTATAATTGTCTTTAGCTTTTTTGATTCGGCGAAAACGAATAATTCGTAACCACAAAGGCACACCTGCAGGAAGTAGCAGCAAGGAAACCTCAAATAACTTGCCAAGAGTACTGACAGACTCTTCATCCCAATAGTCTAAGGCATCCAGCTCATCTTTACCTAAAAGCGAAAACAATAGAAAAACGGCAAAGAAAACTCCAAAACTTTCAACATAATGCGGAGAGCTAGCCAACTCAGAACTTACTGGCGCTAGCAGCATAGGAAGAAACACCCAAACAGACCAACCAATAATACAAACGGTTAAAAAGCCAAAGGCACCTACCACGTAGGAGATGCCTGGCATTTTGCTTAAATGGATTAAGGCATAGAGAAGCAAGGCAATAGAGCCTAAACCACCCACGGTACCCACAGCCAACATTAAAACAGCCGCTAATGCTTGCGCAAAGATCGGCCAATCAGCAATCGATGGCATTAAATTTTGAGCAATGGCAAACCATCCATCCATGTCAAACTACTCGTTGTTAAATTTCGCTAAACTATAAGTATGTCAATACAAAACCAGAATAACACGCCGCCAGATTGTTATCTCTGCCATCACTTTTTTGTCACTTGGGACAAAAATTTTCCTCGAGGATGTCGCAAATTCAATATGAAAACTCGGCGGCTACCTAGCCATGAAGTTTTAGAAGCCGATGGGAAAAACTGTCTCTATTTCACTCCGAAATAATTATCACTCATGGTCTCTAACTAAGAGAACTGGATGCTCAGCCGTTTTATCATGACGACCAAAGTCACTTCCATTGAAGAAGAAGACACCCCAAGCTAAATATCGATTAAAGAGGTTATCTTCACTTGTCCAATAGACTTCAGTATCAACTGTCGGAAATACATAGGGGTTGATCGCCGGATTCACACATTTTTTTTCAACTAACCCTTTAAGCTCTTTCACTGTCGGTAACCGCCAATCTGTATAGCCCGCGACCTTTGCCTCTTGAGCAATACCTAATGCTTTTTGCCAGGTAAAACGATCAGCTGACCCACGGCACTTGCCACCATGCCAAAATTCACCAACATTGCAGCGATACCACATTAAGTTAGTTCTCTTATCTATCGCTGCACCCTGGCCAATAAGCCTAAATTCAGTCATTGGGTAATTGGTTTCGAAATAAACAGCACAATCTGGACCTAGTGGACGCGCAGAAACTTGTAAAGCGAAAGAAACAGCGATCGCCATAAATATGTATTTCAAAGGATTCCCAACAATCACAAAAAAGCCTCTTACTTTTTAATTTCTTTTCTTTAAAATGTATCGACAGCTAGGCCATAGATCTAAAGCCGCTGACCACAATGGGGACATCTCTCATGATGACTCGAATCTGAGGGGGCTTTAGCTTCTTTAACTAACTCAATTCGAGAAGCGGTATCCTCGTTCAACTCTAAGCTTCGTCGGGTTTCTCGAAGTAACTTCTCCTCTTCTTCGTCGACCACACCATCTTCATAAACCTTATTTACAACTTCCTCATACATCCTTTCGCGCATTCTCAATTGCTCAGAGAAAGCTGAGGCCAAAATACCTGCCGGTAACGCAACCATGCCTACTCCAACGACCGTAATGGCAGCCCCAAAGACTTTACCCCATGTCGTAATGGGGGTGACATCGCCATAGCCAACAGTTGTAAGTGTCGCAAAAGCCCACCACATCGCATGTGGAATACTGCCAAAGGCATCAGGCTGGGCTTCTTTTTCAAAAACATACATCCCACTTGCTGCCAAAAGCATGACGATCATTAAGATCGTTATAGCTGCAATAAATGAGCGCAAGTGATCACTTATCGCAGTTAACATCAATGTCATACTTTGAGAATAACGAGTCAGTTTAAAAATACGAAGCAAGCGAAACGCTCTTAGAATTCTTAGGTCCACTGATGAAGGACCAATAAGCGCAATGTAAAAAGGCAAAATAGCGAGAAAATCTACAATCGCTGCAGGTGATCTCATGTAACGCAAGCGCTTCTTAAGTGGAGAATCATTAGCAACCAAAGAGTGATTATTTTCGACAGACGTCCAAATTCGCAGGACATATTCAACAGAAAAAATAATTACAGAGAAAAAATCGAACCGTTCAAACCAGATGCCATATTTTTCATTAAGTTCAGAGACCGACTCTAAAATAATGGCGAGGACATTGGTCAGAATTAATAAGATTAGGAGGCTATCAAATACCTTACTTGCGTAATCACCTGGTCTTGCCACCTCAAGAATTTCATAGAGTCGACTTCTTAAAGAATTAGGCTTCAAACGACCATCAAGTGTAGGATCGTTAACCATATTCAGGCACCTCTGAAACTTTTAAGATAGGCAATTGTCTCAACCTTGCCTGAAATAGGTCAATTTAGCTACTCTTGCAGGTAATGAATATTTATCCCATTAGAAAACAAAATACGACACTTCAAAATAGGCTTTCAAGCCCTTGGGGGTGGCTCTTTTATTTACTATGTTTTAATTCAGCGACTGCAAGTGAGATACAGCACCATGACGAAATATACAGCGCTGTTAAAGAATTTGCCGGCGATGTGACCATTCAAGAAATAGACCCGCGCTTACGCCTGAAGCCCTGCAGTGACATTTTATCTGTTCGTTATCCATTTTCAACAGAAACAACCGTAGAGGTGAAATGCACCGGAGACACAAGGTGGAAAATTTTTCTGACAATTTCTAAAACTACATCTGAGCCAAATATCCGTCCAACAGCTAAAGAAACGCTGGCATATAAACCTTCACCAATTGAGCTCACCAATGGTGTCGTGACCAAACGAACATTGCAAAGAGGCATACCCATCAGGGCCAGTGATATTGAACTTAAATCTTTTCCAAGTAACCGATTACAATCCGGGCATGTCAAAAACTTGAACCACCCTATTGGAATGGAGCCCAGTCAAACCATCCCCAAAGGCGCCCTTATTTCAATAAATATGCTCCGTCCGCCGGTGCTTGTTCGCAAAGGAGATGCCGTAAGCATTATTTTTGAAAGGAATGGCATAAGTGTGACAAACGAAGGTATAGCTTTAGAAAATGGTGGTCTACGGGAAAAAATCAAAATTCAGCTGCCAGACACAAAAAAAATACTTTCTGCCACAATCCAATCCACTGGCGTGGTAAAAATCCCCTGAACCCTTTGACTTTACAGGTATAATTGCTTCCCGTAGGATAGGTGAAACTCAAGTTTTCGTTGTTTAAGCCGTTAATAACTTTGAGGACTGAGATGATTTCTAATCATCAAATTTCAGGGTAAAAGTCCCCAAAAAGGATAATTAAGATGGTCGATTCTACTGGTAGTGTAAACAAAGCAAACATTAGCACCCAGCAACGCATAAACCGTAATGATGGCAACAATGCTTCTGCACCAACTTCAACCACTGAAACTTTAACCTCAACTGTTGATTCTGTCGCGATTACTCAAGAGGCTCATGACGCCATCAAAGCAGCAGAACTATTTAATGAGGCACCTGCTGTGGATGAAAAGAAAATCGCTGAAATTAAAAAGGCCTTATCCGAAGGCAACTACCCTCTCGACTCTCAGCTAACCGCTGAAAATATGATGGCCTTGGAAAACTTACTGACTGGCTCTGATAAAAGTTAAGATTCTTAACTGTGAGTGCTTTCGAAAACTTTTCCACACACCTTGAAAATGCCATTAAGGTAACTTCTTCTCTACAATTAACCTTAAAAAAAGAATTTGAAGCACTTAAATCTCAAGATTTAGAGACCTTTCAAAATGTTCAGTCAGATAAAATATCTCTTCTAAAATCCCTGCAGCTATTTGATCAACAAAAGAATCAATTCTTGCGCTCTCAGTCACAAAATCCCAATCAAGCAATCGAACTTGAAAAACTTTTACCAGAATCTGACGGAGGAAAATGGTTACTGTTTTTAGAAGGTTTAAAAACGTGTGATGAACTTCACCGTAAAGTTGATTTCTACCTAACACAAAAAATTAAAACAACTAATGCAATTTTAGACATACTACAGATCAACAAATCACATAACGCAACCCAGTTATACGATGCTTACGGAAACAACAAGCTAAGTACCATTGGAAATAAAATAACAGAAGCCTAATGGATAATTTTTACTACCTTTCTCTTGCAGTCATCGTAGTAGCGATTGTTCTTTCACTTGTAATTTCTTTTCGGATTTATCGCGAAAGCAAAAAAAATGAAGAGGAATTTCGAGATGAAATAGCCTCCTTTATCACTCAACAATCAAAACAAACTATTGCGCTCCAATCACTCAGTGGCGAAATTGAAAACCTTCGTGCTGAGATGGTGAAACTAGGATCGCATAGAAACGACTCACATCTTATGCCCTTACTTAGTGCGGTAGTTGAACGTTTAGAAAACACACCAACGACACAACCTAACAACACTTCGGAAAAACCATCAACCACCCTAGAAGCGCCAGATGAGCATTCTGTGTTCAATCATGCCATTCGGTTAGCTAAAGAGAATCAGCCAGCCCAAAAACTTGTTGATATATGCGGGATAGAGCTGTCAGAAGCTGAATTAATTGTCAGGATGCATGGCCCAAAAGAATGAACTTAACGCTCTTAGATTTGTTTCTCATCACCAGGCCTCATACCTCTTAGCCAATAACTATACACAAGCACTTCGGCCACAACTTTATAAAGCTCTTCCGGTATTGCCTCATCTAGCTCAAGGATCGAAAGCAATCCAACTAAATCTTCATCTTTATGGATTGGTATCCCTGCTTCATGAGCTGCATCGATAATCTTTTGAGCCAGCTCACCACGCCCACTCGCACTAACGATTGGTGTTTCGTTAAGTCCATATTCGATCGCGACTGCAACCTGATCTTTTTCTTTATTCATCACACACGTAAGTCAAAAATAGCTTGCTGTTCGTGTTGCTCATAAATATTTGCTTTTGAAGCTACCATTGGAGCAACAGAAATCTGCTGCATAAATAAACCAATCGCGGCAACACCCTGCTCTAATTCACTATGGTTTTCTTTGATTAAGTCAATCATCCATGGCTGATCCGATTTGAATAGGATTGATACATTTTTTTTGTATAAAAGAATTTCAGCTGAGAAATCCCCCATCTGTTGACTTTGGTGACGAAGATAAATTTGCCACTGCTCCCGACTAATTTGCTCTTCATCGCGTGAAATACGCGCCTCTAGCCAACCCTCACCCAAAAAAGGAAGTATAAAATTGTACTGGAGATTATTTTGTATCAAGCTATCAAGTGCTTTAACTTGTGATGAAGAAATACCATCGATTGCCGCCTGCACTACCGCCTTATCAACACCCTTATCTAGATTTAACAAGTTAATCAGAAACGTCTTAAGGTCTTGTTGCGAATTGCTAGCATTGATCACACTAGATTCTCTAAATAAACCTGACAGCTGCAACCTTTCTTTCACCCAAGCAGCATTAACTCGCTCCGGTGTTTTACGAAACCCCTTAAGCCACTGATAAAGACGATTTAATTCTGCTTCACCATCTTTATCTAGTGATAAGCTCGATAATAATCTCGTCAAAAATTGCTGCGTAGGATGTAACTGTTGATGTCTGAATAACAGACTACGAAGAAAAGTACTTACGCCTGCAAGACTCGAATTGGGCAACTCAGCATCAGTAATAAGTTTCAACTTAGGAGGAGATGAATCAGGATCCAAAACCTTAAGGAGCAATCGCTCACCTTCTCTCAATCCCCCTGCTGGCAAATTCGCTCGAAAGAGCATATTTCGACTTTCCAACCAAACACCATCAGTTAGTGTTTTTGCCACAATGACTTCGAGAAGCTGCCCGCGCAGTAAAGGGGGATCGAAATGCCGCGCAAGAGCACCGGCATTAGAGCCACCGCCAGAACTCACTGCGGTTGCTTTTAGTTGTTGAAAATCTGTATTTACAGAATTTGGCAAAGTCGAATCCCTATATCTAACCCACTGATTAAAAAGAATTAAATTAAGTTTACACCAGTTTTCCTTTATTTTTCCTCCTAGACAAAATAGAAAATCTTTTTAAACTTAATAATATGGATATTTCAGGCAAAACTGCCCCTCTACCGCCAATACCGAACAAACCGGCACCTATCAAAGATGCTCATGCTATTGATAATGATCCGGTTTCTTTTTCTCCCGTGGAAGAAACAAGTGCCGTATCTGAAATAAGATCATCCCCAAATGACTCACAAGCTAAAGCAGAAAGTTCTTTACGTGCATCTTCATTACATTTAAATGATGGTCGGTCAACCATGGATGCGTTGCAAAATCGTTTTAACCCAGCAATTGATAATCAGAAAGTCTCTACAGAAAACGCCATAAAGCGCTATGAATCAAGCAAAGAAGGTAGCTCCGATCAAGCCTCTCAAAAGCTAGACCAAATCATCTAAGGCTTTCTTAGGCACCTTTTAAACGAATTTCTACGCGACGATTCTTCTGTCGACCTTCTTCAGTCGAGTTATCCGCAATCGGTTTAGTGTCGGCATGTGCTTCGATCTCAATTCGTGACATAGGCACACCAAGTAAAGAGCTCATCGCATGTGCTACTGCGGCAGCGCGCGCAGAAGACAAATCCCAATTTGATGAAAAACGACCCGATTCAAATATAGGCATGTTATCTGTATGACCTGCGATAACAATTTTTCCCTTACTACTAAGAATGGTGTCTCTCACATCCTCTAAAGCTTCAACAGCTTCAGGACTAATATCCGCACCACCATCTTTAAACGTAGCCTTTTCGGCCAATAAAATAGCTACCTCATCCTGACGACGTTCAATTTGAACATTTCCAGCCTCAATTTCACTTTTTAGCGTGTCATTTAATTCCGCAACTTCTCTTGTTAGTTGCTCTTCAAGTTCTTCTTGAGCTTTTGGTGATTTAGTTTTTAATTGCGACTCAGCTAATTGTTTATTTTGTAGCTCCTGGCGTACTTCTACTTCAGCTTTAATTTGCTGCTGAGCCTCAGATACTTTCGCAACTAAGCCAAGTCGTTCCTGACTAACAATGCCTGCTTTTTGTACATCCTTAGATTCCGCACTATCGGGACCCAGTACACCAGAGCCCTTCAACTCTACGACAACTTTACTACCCTCTAATTTGACCTCAACCTGCGCATTGGTTATTTCAGTTTTGAGTAGTTGCTCAAGCTTTCTCTTCTCCTCCTGTACATCAAAATCATCACTGTCAGGATTCTGTTTTTCCTCAGGAACATCTTTTTCTGGATCAACAACCTCTTGGTTTAATTGATTGATTGGCGTCTGGCGAGTAATGGAAGGACTAAAATCCGATGGCATTACCGTTGTACCCATCGGAATGATTTGAACTTTTGGCATACCAAAAGCATTAATTAATGAACCTACAACTGCTTTATATTTATCAACCTTTACGTCCGAGAAAGACAAGATCAAAACAAAAAAAGCCATGAGCAACGTTGCCATGTCTGCAAAAGTTGCCATCCACAGTGGCGCTCCGGGCTTACAGTCCTCGCACTTTACTTTCTTCTCGCCTTCTTCCTCTTTCTCAGCCATGAGTTAGCTCTTAAGCATTCGCCATCTTGGCACGTGTTGCTGGATCTAAGTAAATTGACAACT
>CBFHYJ010000023.1:0-23179 GCA_965659945.1 Sedimenticolaceae bacterium
AGGCCAAAACCCGCCAAGGCATGCAGATGCTTTGGCGCACTCATGACGCGCATCTTACGCACGCCAAGCTCAGTCAACATTTGAGCACCCACGCCAATGGTGCGTAGCTCTTCATCGTTAGCTGATGCTTTTAAACTTTTCTTTTCCATCTGCTCGCCATGCTTGATGGTTTCGATCTGGTTAATGATCTCGCGAGCGGTATCGTAGTTACGCAACACAATAATCACGCCCGCACCTTCTTTAGCGACGCTATCCATTGCTTCGCGCAAAGGCCAACCACACTTATTGGTTGACTCGAACAAGTCACACAGTGAGTTCTGTACGTGAACACGAACCAGCGTTGGACTTTCAGGGTTAATGTTGCCCATAACTAAGGCTAGGTGGATATCGTTACCAACAACATCTTGGAATGCATATAAACGGAAGTCGCCATGCTTAGTTGGCAAGATGCAATCGCTAACCTCTTCAACCGTTTTCTCGTTACGAATACGGTACTGAATCAAATCCGCAATCGTACCGATCTTCAGGTCATGCTCTTGCGCAAACTTTTCCAAATCTGGACGGCGCGCCATGCTGCCATCTTCATTTAAGATCTCAACGATCACAGAAGATGCGGTTAAGCCGGCCAATCGCGCCAAATCACATCCCGCTTCGGTATGACCTGCACGCACTAACACACCACCCGGCTGCGCCATCAAGGGGAACACGTGACCAGGTTGCGCTAAATCTTGAGGTTGGGCATTCGGTGCGACCGCTGCTAAAACGGTTGTCGCGCGATCAGCTGCAGAGATACCGGTGGTGACACCCTCTGCTGCTTCGATTGATACGGTGAAATTAGTCGATTCGAGTTGATTATCGGTGTTGACCATCAAGGGCAAACGCAACTGGCGACAATGCTCTTTGGTCATGGTCATACAAATAAGACCACGCCCATAACGCGCCATAAAGTTAATCGCTTGCGCAGTCACCTTCTCAGAAGCCATGACTAGATCGCCTTCGTTCTCGCGATCTTCGTCGTCCATAATAATGACCATCTTGCCGTTTTTCAGGTCATCGATAATTTCGTCGGTGCTGTTAAGAGCCATAGTGTTTCAAAGTCTTGAATCAAAATGCTTAGGCCCAAAACCCACAGGGCCAAGCGGACGCGGATAGTAACAGGAAGCCGGCTTTTACGCTAATTTTGTTATAAAAACATTGGCTTACATGAAGCCCATCTTACCCGGCAACCACAGGATGATCTGCGGCGCTGCGATCAGGACAGCGATGGTGATCACATCGGCGACGAAAAATGGCGCCACCCCCTTAAACACATCACCCACCGAGCACTCTGGTCGCACCCCAGCGACCACAAAACAATTCAAGCCTATCGGTGGCGTGATCAGACAGACCTCCGCCATCTTCACCGCAATGATGCCGAACCAGATCGAGACACCTACATCCGACATGCCGAAGGCTGAATCTGCAGGCGAAACACCCACACCGCCATTGAGTGCGATGATCGCTGGATAGACCACAGGTAGCGTTAGCAACAACATACCAATGGCATCCATGAACATACCGAGCACAGCGTAGGCAAGCAGGATAAAGATCAAGGTGATCATTGGGCTTTGGTCGAGACTGGTTAGCCAATCAGCAAAGGCATGCGGCAGATCGGCAAAGCCAAGGAAGCGTACATAGATCAGCACGCCCCAAATGATCGAGAAGATCATTACCGTCAGCTTGGCGGTTTCCATCAGGGAGCCTTTTAGCTGATCCCACTTCATGCCTTTGAACAACGCGAGCAGAAGAATCACGAAGGCACCCAACGATCCTGCCTCGGTTGGCGTACCAACACCCCCGTAGATACACACCACGATAATGCCGATCACTACAAAGATCGGGAGCGCACCGGGTAAGCTCGACCACCGCTCAGCCCAACTGTAGCCAGTCACCGGCGGTCCAAAATTTTTGTTCATCTTGGCAAGCAACACCACCAACATGGCATAGATCACAGCAGAGACTGCACCGGGCAAGAAACCTGCCATCAACAAGGCGCCGACATCTTGCTCAACAATGATCGCGTAGATAACCAAGATCGCCGAAGGTGGAATCAAGGACGCTAGCGTTCCACCCGCCGCCACAACACCAGCAGCAAAGCGTTTGTTATAGCCAAGCTTAAGCATCTCCGGCACGGCGATGCGCGCAAACACTGCTGAGGTCGCAACTGATGCGCCTGAAACTGCAGCAAAGCCCGCTGTTGAGAATACGGTTGCAACACCCATACCCCCAGGTAACCAACCGACCCATCGCTTGGCCGCTTCAAATAGCGCTTTTGTAAGGCCTGCGTGATAGGCCAAAAAGCCAATTAAAATAAAGGTGGGTATCAATGACAATGCCACTGAAGAGACTTTGGAATGTGGAACCGTACCCGCCATCTTGGCCGCAACAATGAAGCCTTTTTCAAAGCCCAGTTTCGCCGAGAAAATCCAAACCAATCCCAAAAAACCCGCAACTGCTGCTGCAAACGCAACACGCAACCCTAAGATCACTAACAGCAACATCAAGCCGGTAATCCACAGGCCAATGGTCATGTTGTCCATCTGACCCATCGCTTGGAAGAGTTCGGTCATTTATCACTCCCGAGCGCTTCCGCTTCACGTGCCGCAATCGTCGCTGCATCTTCAACGAGCGGTACTGCGACAGGACGATCTTGATTACGTTTGAAAGCACGGGCAAAACCCCACAACTGCAACATCAGCCGTAGCGCAAGCACACTCAGCGCAATAGGCACAATCAACTTAGCTGGCCAAGTCGGCAGGTCAATGTCTACCGATGAGTCACCTATCTGATAAGCGCGTAAGAAGTGAAGATAAGAGCCATAAACGAGCACCAAAGTGATCAACAACATCACACTGGTCGAAATAAATTCAGTAAGCCACAACCAACGACCGCGCAAAGCACCGACAAAAATATCCATTCGGATATGCCCGCCCAATCGCTGTGTGTAAGCAATACCTAAAAAGGCAATACCCGCCATTGCCTGCTCTACCCAATCGATATAACCATTGACTGGCATACTGAAAAGCCAACGCCCTAAAACGTTGATACTGGCCAGTATGACCAACAAAAAAATCACGATGCCGCCCGCGAGCGACAACCAGGATTCTGTGTGGTGATAAAAACGATCTAGGCGACTCAGGCGTGAGTCATCCGACAAAATGGTGGGATCTAAAGCCATAAAGAAAAAGCGCGGGCATGGCCCGCGCCATGGTAGTTATTGGTTAAACAAACCTTTAGTGAAATCAAACAAGGCTTTCGAATCAAAGTCCTTTTCGTTTGATGTTACCCATTCAGCACGCACTGACTCAGCCATATCCAATAGCTGAGAAGTCTGTTCAGGCGTAAAGGTCACCATAGTTAAACCCGCTTTCTTTTCCTCTGCAGCATATGCACCGGTAGTTTTGTTGTTGTAGTTATCAACATAGTAAGCCAAGGCTTCATCTACCGAACCCAATAGGGCTGCACGATGCGCCGGCTTCAGTGCATTAAGCGCATCAGTATTCACAACCACAGGACAGTTAGCTGTACCTAAGTTCAGGTTAGTGGTTGACCAGCCTGCTACCGCATAAGTCTTGGTTGCTAAATGTGCATGTGGTGCAAATGCAGCTGCATCGATAACACCACTATCCATTGCTTGGCGCACTTCTGAGAAAGGCACACTGGTTTTCTTCGCACCAAGTTTGCTCAATACACCCAGAATTCCGCCTGGTCCACGAACACGAACACCATCAAAATCTTCGAGCTTTTCAATCGCCTTACCTTTACCGGAAATACTGTACTGAGGTAATGGTGTTGGCATCAACAAGGTTGCATTCCAGCGAGCCAAATCTTTTTTAACGATGGGATGCTCATGGACCTTTTGCAGAATCTCAGTCATGCGGCCGAGTGACACATCCTTAGAGAACGGTAATTCAGTAACCGTAATCGTTGGGTTCTTATCTTTATGATAAAACGAACAGAACTGCGCCATTTCAAATGCGCCAATCGAAATACCATCAAGGTTTTCTTTTGACTTTGAAAGACCGCCGTATGAAATATTCAGTTTGAAGTCACCATTGGTTTTCTTCTCAACCAACTCGGCTAACTTCTCAACGTTTTCGGTAAACGCACGACGCTTACCCCATAACGATACATTCCACTCAGTTGCCGCCATAACGTCGCCGACAACAAAGCTTCCGATGATTGCGCCTGCAATCAAGCTCTTCTTCAACATAGTTGAACTCTCCTTCGGTGTGGACAACTAATTGTTTGCCCGTAATTATGAATTAGGTAGTCACTGTATAGCACGGAAACATCGCTTCATTGCGATTTTGCTAACTACCAATGACCTTGCAAACATTAGGTCAACTAACCGTCACTTTCAGTCCGTTTAGAAACGGCATTTCTAAGACAGCTTTTGGCGTAGACTCATCAATATTCTAATTAACCTTTCAAGCACCCATGATTCTAGACGGCGTCATCAAATATTCACTTCATCACGTTACTGCGCCTTTGATTGAAGTCAATTCATCTGAACTTAAACACTGGTTCGAAGTGTGCCGTAAATACAATCTGCTAGGCCAAGACCCAGAAAGATATGATGGCGCCGCTTACGGCAACATAAGCCTAAAACTCGATAAGGGTTTTATCATTACGGGCACTCAAGTCTCCGGGCTGAATGAGATAAATGACGATCAACTGTGCTGGGTCACTCAGGTCGATGCCGCAAACAATCAGGTGTACTCAGAAGGACCCATAAAACCTTCATCAGAGTCGATGACTCATTCAACGCTATACGATGCTGATTCTGGCATTCAAGCCATCATTCACGTGCATAGCCCCGAACTATGGGCACGAGATCTTCCCTCGACGTCTCCAGACATTGCCTACGGCACACCCGAGATGGCCGAAGCCGTTGCGGAATTACTCAAAGACCCCAACGTGCGTGATTTAGGTTGTATTCGAATGGGTGGCCACGAAGACGGCATTCTGTTTTTTTCTGAAAATATGGCGAAAACCGGCGAAAAAGTTGTACAAATCATGGAAAAAAGCTGAGCAGATAAGGCATTTCCCCTACTTGAAAGTCCTAGTTAATTATATGTAAATAAATATTCATCTTAACTAGAGGGGAATTTGAGATGGCAACTTCACAACCACCGGTCGTGCATTACGATCCAATTCATGTGGTGCATAGTCAGAAAGTTTCTGCCACCGCGCCTTTTCAGTGGTTAGCTCACGGTTTACAAACCTACCTAAAAATCCCAGTTCAAGCCACGATCTTTGGTTTGATCTTTGCCTCAATCGGTTTAGCAATTACCAACGCAGCGATTCAATCACCACAGTTTGTTTTTGCTTTTTGGAGCGGCTTCTTATTGGTTGGTCCTATGTTCGCCACCGTTCTCTATCGCATGGCAAAACGCGTTGAAGATGGTTCAGCACCAAGTCTGCAATCTTGCAGTAGCTTGCTATTTAACAACATCAAAATGACTTTGATCTTTAGCGTTTTACTCGCCGTGGTGATGATTGCTTGGATCAGGCTCTCAGGCATTGTTGTAGCGGTTTATTCTTCAGAAGTTTTGAGCAGCACCTCTTTTGTAGGCACCCTGCAGTCCTTCAGTTCCGCGATGGCAACCGAAGGCGGACGTGGCTTTGTCTTAACCCTTCTGGGTGTTGGTGGCATCTTCGCGCTCATCATGTTTGCACTCAGTGCTTGGTCCCTACCAATGATTGTTGATGATCGCACCGATATCGCAACAGCAGTTGTTAGTAGCGTAAAAGCAGTGACTGAACGTCTAGGCACTACATTGATTTGGGGTGGTATCGTAGCGGCACTTACCTTAGTAGGCATGGCAACCTATTTTGTGGCCTTTATCGTGATTTTCCCGATCTTAGGGTTCGCCACCTGGCATGGCTATAAAGAGATGTTTAAATAACACCTCATACATAAAACAAAGGGGGCTTAACGCCCCCTTTTTTTATTTTACAAAACCGGCTTCCATAAGCTTCTGCATATTCAGCCCGCCTTCTGTATAAGCATCAGCAGCTTTATCGCCTAACAACAGACGCTCTAAATAACGTGCAACCAAATCGACTTCTAGATTCACCTTTCGGCCAACTTCATATTCCGACATGATCGTCTCTTGAGCGGTATGCGGCACAATATTCAGTTCAAACTCAGCACCCTTTACCGCATTCACGGTAAGGCTCGTACCATCAACAGTGACAGAACCTTTATGCGCGATGTACTTCGCGAGTTCATCAGGGGCTTTTAAAGTAAATCGAATCGAACGCGCATCTTCTGACTTAGCGATCACCTCACCAAGACCATCAACGTGACCTGAAACAAGGTGACCACCTAAACGCGTGCTCATAGTAAGTGCTTTCTCAAGATTCACCGGACTACCTGTACTTAACTGGCCTAAGCTTGTTAGCGACAAGGTTTCATTCGACACATCAGCTACAAAACCATCGCCAGGCAAAACAACAGCGGTCAGGCATACGCCATTCACTGCAATACTGTCACCCAAAGCAACATCTGAAAGATCCAACTTTCCGGTCGCGATATGCAGACGCACGTCACCACCACGTTTTTCCATCTTTGCGATCTTGCCGATCGATTCAATAATGCCTGTAAACATCGCTTACCTCGTTAATGTCAGGCGTAAATCATTGCCGACTTGGCGCACATCGCGCCACTGCCACTGCTCTCGATCGGCTAAGACATCCAAGCCCGGCAGACTCATCAAGCCACGTGCTTGATCGCCTAATAGACTGGGTGCCATGTAGACAACCAACTCATCTACAAGCTGCTGCTGAACAAAAGCACCGGCTAACGTTGGCCCAGACTCGACCAACACTTCATTAATTTGTTGACTCGCCAACACAGCCAAGGCTGCCTCAAGATCAATATGATCATTTTTCAAGCCTACTGTATGCACCGTGGCACCTGAGTCTTGAAGCACCGTCACCGCATCAGTCGATGCACCCTCACCAACGATAATGATCGGTGAATTACCCAAACTAAGTAGCTTAGCCTCACGCGGCATGCGCGCATGCGTATCTAAAATAACCGGGCGCGGTTGACGTACCGGTGGTTCAGCCAAACCAAGTTCTTGTTCGGTTAATCGAACATTCAGACTTGGGTTATCGGCAAAAACGGTACTAACACCAGTCAGCACACACGAGCTTAGCGCACGCAGCTTCTGCACATCATGTCGCGCAGCATCACCGGTTATCCATTGGCTCTCACCACTCGCCATAGCCGTTCGCGCATCTAAACTCATACCCAGTTTTAAACGCACATAAGGCTTTTGCTCGGCCATACGTTTGATAAAACCGGAGTTGATCGCTTGTGCATCTGTATTGAGTACATTCTCAATCACATTGATGCCAGCGGCACGTAATTGCGCAATACCTTTACCCGCTACCAATGGATTAGGATCGGTCATCGCAACAACCACCTCAGCAACACCGGCTTCTATTAAGCCATCGCTACAAGGCGGCGTTTTACCCGTGTGACAACAAGGCTCGAGGGTGACGTACGCCGTTGCACCTTTCGCCTTATCACCAGCATCGGCGAGCGCCATACGCTCTGCATGTGGCTCACCATAGCGATGATGAAAACCTTGCCCCACTAGCTGATCATCTTTTACCAACACGCAACCCACACGTGGATTAGGGTCCGTGGTGTATAAACCGCGACGTGCAAGCTGCAGAGCTTTAGCCATCCATTGGTGATGTTGGCTTGACATAGCCTTAGTCGTCGAGAAGATTCATTTGGTTGCGACGTGACTCTTCTGTAGGCTCGAGCCGAAGCTTTTCGATCTCTTCACTGAAGGCTTGTACGTCTTGGAACTGACGATAGACGGATGCGAAACGCACATAAGCAACCTGATCTAAGCTCTTCAGCTCTTCCATCACCAGATCGCCAATCACACGTGCCGAAACCTCGCCTTCACCACGCGCCATCAATTTACGTGTGATGTGATTTATCGCTGCATCAATAGCTTCGGTAGAGACAGGACGTTTTTCTGCAGCTCGCTCAATACCGGCACGCAAATTACGACCATCAAACGGCACACGACGGCCATCGCTTTTGATGACCCGTGGCAGATTAAGCTCTGCACCTTCGTAGGTTGTGAATCGTTCGTGACAAACCGTGCATTCACGGCGGCGGCGAACCTGATCGCCATCACCATGCAGTCGTGAGTCCACGACCTTAGTATCTTGAGCGCCGCAGAACGGACAACGCATTAGTTATCCCGATCAGCCCTTGTACACAGGGAACTTGGCGCAAACATCAAGCACCTTGGCTTTCGCTGCATCAACCGCTGCCTGATCGCCTTTAGCGTCGATCACATCGCACATCCAGCCCGCAAGCTCGACACACTCTTTCTCACCAAAGCCACGCGTAGTAACTGCTGGCGTACCAACGCGAATACCTGACGTGATAAACGGTGACTGAGGATCATTCGGCACTGCATTCATGTTCACAGTGATATTTGCTGCACCCAACCAGGCATCAACATCTTTACCCGTTAAGCCCGCTTCAATGAAGCTCACCAAGAACAAATGGTCATCGGTACCTTTAGACACCACATCGTAGCCGCGATCCATAAATACCTTAGCCATCGCTTGTGCGTTCTTGATTACCTGCTTTTGATATTCGACAAACTCAGGCTCCATTGCTTCTTTAAAAGCGACCGCTTTCGCTGCGATCACGTGCATCAGAGGACCACCCTGATTACCTGGAAATACCGCAGAGTTCAGTTTCTTTTCGATCTCTGGATTAGCTTTCGCCAAGATCAAACCTGAACGTGGACCACGTAAGGTTTTGTGCGTGGTGGTAGTGGTTACATCAGCAATGCCAACCGGGCTTGGATAAACACCTGCCGCAACCAAACCTGCAATGTGAGCCATATCAACTAACAGATAAGCGCCGACTTCATCCGCGATATCACGGAAGCGCTGCCAATCAACAACACGAGAATAGGCAGAGAAGCCTGCAACGATCATCTTTGGTTTGTGCTCACGCGCAAGACGATCAACCTCGTCGTAATCAATCTCGCCCGTCTCAGGGTTCAAGCCATATTGAACCGCGTTATAAATCTTGCCTGAGAAGTTAGGCTTAGCACCGTGGGTTAAGTGGCCGCCGTGTGCCAACGACATACCCAGTACGGTATCACCTGGCTGAACCAATGCTGCGTAGACCGCAGTGTTCGCTTGAGAACCCGCATGAGGCTGCACGTTTGCATAGTCCGCTTTGAACAACGCCTTAGCGCGATCAATTGCCAACTGTTCAACCACGTCGACATGCTCACAACCGCCGTAGTAACGCTTGCCTGGGTAACCTTCCGCATACTTATTGGTAAGCGCTGATCCCTGAGCCTGCATAACACGCGGACTAGTGTAGTTTTCTGATGCGATTAGCTCGATGTGTTCTTCCTGACGATGCTCTTCAGCAGTCATTGCTGCCATTACTTCATCATCATAACCGGCGATATTCATCGACTTATCAAACATGGTTCACTGCCTCAAAAAATCAAAAAAGAGTAAGAATTTCCCTAATTCTACACCGAGCACGGGCTGAAACGAAAAAGGGACGCCCTAGGGCATCCCTTAAATCGTGGATATTGGGGTGGATGATGGGACTCGAACCCACGACGACCGGAATCACAATCCGGGGCTCTACCAACTGAGCTACACCCACCATTAACCGTTTGCCAAATATGGCGCGCCCGGCAGGATTCGAACCTGCGACCCACGGCTTAGAAGGCCGTTGCTCTATCCAACTGAGCTACGGGCGCATAACTTGCTGCCCAGGCTTAAAACTGGTCGGGGTAGAGGGATTCGAACCCCCGACATCCTGCTCCCAAAGCAGGCGCGCTACCAGACTGCGCTATACCCCGATGACTCTGCCAATATGGCTAGAGGGCGCGAAGTTTAAGCTCCTCGGACAATGAGGTCAACTCTCGCCCGCCAATATGCCTTATTTTTTCTGCGTCGGGGTGAAAACCTGAAGAACACGCCTCAAACACCAAGCAACGCATTGTCTTTGGTATCATCGCACCCCTCTTAAAATCAGCTTAGGACACGCACATGAGCGCCCAGATCCTCGACGGCAAAGCCATTGCAGAAGACATCCGCGAAACCATCAAAGCCAAGGTTGATGAGCGCCTAGCCAAAGGTCAGCGCGCACCCGGTTTGGTTGTTGTCTTAGTCGGAGAAAACCCTGCTTCTCAGGTGTATGTGCGTAATAAACAGATCGCCTGTGAAAAGGTCGGTTTTATGTCAGAGCTTATTCGCTTACCGGACACCACCACGCAAGAAAAGCTACTTGAGCTGATCGACACGTTAAATGGTCGAGATGATGTCGATGGCATCTTGGTACAACTGCCACTGCCTAAGCAGATCGATGAAGACACCGTAACCGAACGCATCCTACCGACTAAAGATGTGGATGGTTTCCATCCTTACAATATTGGTCGTTTAACACTGCGTATGCCACTACTGCGCCCTTGTACCCCTGCAGGTGTAATGACCATGTTGGAACGCACCGGCATGGAACTGGCAGGCAAAGATGCGGTCATCATTGGTCAATCAAACATCGTTGGTCGTCCAATGTTTCTCGAGCTACTAATGGCTCGCTGTACACCTATGGTGTGTCACAGCAAAACCAAAGACCTTGAAGAAAAGATTCGTAACGCTGACATCGTGGTGGCCGCGGTTGGCGTTCCTAAGTTTGTTAAAGGCGAATGGATCAAACCTGGTGCAGTCGTTATCGATGTAGGTATTAACCGTCTCGACGATGGTTCGCTATGTGGTGATGTCGACTATAACTCGGCAAAAGAAGTTGCAAGCTTCATCACACCGGTACCGGGTGGCGTTGGTCCGATGACCATTGCAACGCTGCTAGAGAACACATTGCAAGCTGCAAGCCTGCACACCCAAAACTAATTTTTTATTTAACCGTTTTTAGAGAACACCATGGCTCAATATATTTACACCATGAACCGCGTTAGCAAGATCGTACCGCCGAAGCGTCAGATCCTGCGTGACATCTCCCTCTCGTTCTTCCCTGGCGCAAAGATTGGCGTACTGGGTTTGAATGGCGCAGGTAAATCATCTTTGCTGCGCATCATGGCAGGCGTAGATACCGAGATCGAAGGTGAAGCACGTCCTCAAGCGGGTATTCGTGTCGGTTACTTGCCGCAAGAGCCTCAGCTTGATCCAAACAAAGGCGTCCGCGGCAACATTGAAGAAGCCCTTGGTGAAGTCAAAGAAGCCATGGATGAACTTGAAAAAGTGTATGCCGCTTACGCTGAACCTGATGCTGACTTCGATGCCTTAGCGGCTAAACAAGCTGAGCTTGAAAACATCATTCAAGCGTCTGATGGTCACAACATGGAACGCCAACTGGAAGTGGCTGCTGATGCATTACGCCTTCCACCTTGGGATGCGGATGTCACCAAACTCTCAGGCGGTGAGCGTCGTCGCGTTGCGCTATGTCGCTTGTTGTTATCAAAGCCAGATATGTTGCTACTCGACGAGCCAACCAACCACTTGGATGCTGAATCTGTTGCGTGGCTGGAACGCTTCCTACACGACTATCAAGGCACTGTTGTGGCTGTCACCCACGATCGTTACTTCCTCGATAATGTTGCGGGCTGGATTCTCGAACTCGACCGAGGTCACGGCATCCCCTATGAAGGCAACTACTCATCTTGGTTGGAGCAAAAAGAGAAGCGCCTTGAGCAAGAAGAAAAAGCTGAAGCTGGCCGCATGAAGGCAATGAAAGAAGAATTGGAATGGGTTCGTTCTAATCCAAAAGGTCGTCAAGCCAAGAGTAAGGCACGTTTGGCACGCTTTGATGAGCTTCAAAACTCTGACTTCCAGAAGCGTAATGAAACCAACGAGATCTATATTCCACCGGGTGAGCGCTTAGGCGACTTGGTTATCGAGGCGAAAGGCTTACAGAAGTCATTTGGTGACAAGCTGCTATATAAAGATATGTCTTTCAATCTACCGAAAGGTGGCATCGTCGGCATCATCGGCCCTAACGGCGCGGGTAAGACCACCCTATTCCGCATGCTGACCGGCGGTGAAACACCCGATGCTGGTGAGTTACGTGTTGGCGACACTGTGCAAGTGGCCTCCGTGGATCAAAGCCGTGATGCACTGAATGATACAAATACCGTGTGGCAAGAAATCTCTGATGATCAAGATATCATCACGGTGGGTAACTACACTGTACAGTCACGCGCTTACTGCTCTCGCTTTAACTTTAAAGGCTCAGATCAACAAAAAAAGATCGGCGACCTCTCCGGTGGTGAGCGTAACCGTGTTCACTTAGCCAAGATGCTTAAGTCCGGTGGTAACGTTCTGTTACTCGACGAACCAACCAACGATCTTGACGTTGAAACATTACGTGCACTGGAAGAAGCCATCCTTGCCTTCCCAGGTTGTGCGGTAGTGATCTCGCACGACCGTTGGTTCCTCGACCGCATTGCAACGCATATCTTAGCGTTTGAGGGTGACTCAGAAGTGGTCTGGTTTGAAGGTAACTTTGCCGACTATGAAGAAGATAAAAAGCGTCGCTTAGGTGACGATGCCGTCAATCCTCAGCGAATAAAATACAAGAAGATCGACGCTTAAGAGAGCGCCCTTCGGGGCGCTTTTTTTATGGATAGGTGAAAGATGAAAACTACACTTGTATTAACAGCTTTATTATTTACTCAGCAAGCAACAGCAGAGCTGATTGGCGAGGTCAGCACAAAGTTTCGTTTAGCTTTACCCGATGACAAGATTGTTATCGAAGCCTTTGATGATCCTGATATCGCTGGCGCAACCTGCTACCTGAGCCGTGCAAAAAAAGGCGGTCTTAAAAGTACGGTTGGTTTAGAAGAAGATACCTCGGATGCGTCAATAGCCTGTCGCCAAACAGGGCTTATCAATTTGCCACCTGAAGTCATTAGCGGCAAAGCTAACGGTGATGAAGTCTTCAAAAAACGTACCTCTTTACTCTTTAAATCACTTCAGGTTGTTCGCTTTTATGATGCCAAGCGTCATGTGCTCATCTACTTAACCTACAGCGACCGCATTATTGAAGGCTCACCTAAAAATTCAATTTCTGTCATTCCTATTAGAAATTAATAAAAAACTGTCATCCTTATGGCCCATAAAAATATTTTTCAATCTTTAAAGAAAAATTAGCTTAAGGTAAATAAATGGAATTAAGGTGGTTCTTAAGCTGTATATCCTCCTTTGTATCGCACGATGCGTTATCTAGATAACAGTTATAAGGAAATCCTCATGAAAAAACTCATTACCCTTTCTCTCGTTTTACTTAGCTCTGTTGCTTTTGCGGCAATGGATTCAGGCAATGGCAGCGGCTCTGGCAGCAATAATGGCAACGCCGATGTTGCTGGTAATGGTTCTGGCGAAGGTGAAGCTAACTTCTCTATGAACTTCTCTGGTAAAGGCCGAAGCGCAGGTGATGTCAAAGCCAATGGCAGCACAAATACCAATGCACAAGGCCAAGGCTCAGATCAGCCGGTCTATATCCAACGCACTAACTAAACATCACTGCTTCAACAAAGCCCCGCTAGTCGGGGCTTTTTTATTGCCTGTTACAATTGCTATATGTCGATACAGATATGCAAGATTGACCTTCACGATCATCAACAACGCTTGGATTACATCACCATGCTGCGTGCGTATAGCCAAGATCCTTTAGGTCAAGGCAAGTCACTTGAAGATCATGTATTGCATCAAACCGCTGCTGATCTTGCCACCCTGCCGCATGCCATTGCTTTCGTTGCATACGACCTAAAGAGACCCGTTGGATTTGCGACGTGCTTTGCAGGTTATTCGACCTTTCGCGCCAAACCGCTTTGGAATATTCACGATATCGCGGTGATTCCATCACATCGTCGACAAGGTATTGCGACCCTGCTGCTTAAGACAATCAGCGACTATGCCCTAGAAGAAGGCTGCTGCAAGATCACACTTGAGATACGTGAAGATAATCCTCATGCAGATAAACTCTACCGGCAGTTTGGCTTTCACGCTGTTCAACAGAACGGAGAAGAGATTCCCTATCGTTTTCTATCGCTAGAGCTATAAGTAAAAAAGAACATTCTGATAATTGGTGTTTTCTATATGACACCAATTTCCCTTTTGCTATTCTTGGTAAAAGCTTTGAAACTTGGGGGAGTTGATGGCGATTAAATTACCGTTCATCAAACAGCATGACAGAGTGATCTTAGCGCCTTGGGAAAAGCGCTTTGATCGGATACTCACTCCGTTTGAACAATTCGTTCAACGCGAAACCACTACCGGCTTTATTTTGATGGCCGCAGCGCTGATTGCGCTGGTGTTGGCGAATAGCTGGATTGCTGAAGATTACTTCCACCTACAACACATTAGCTTTGGTTTTCACTTTGGTGCTTGGGAGCTAAATAAATCCTTACACCACTGGGTGAATGACGGCTTGATGACAATCTTCTTCTTGGTTGTTGGCTTAGAACTCAAGCGTGAGCTGTTAGTCGGTGAACTCGCGGATATCAAACAAGCTTCTCTACCGATCATTGCGGCGATTGGCGGCATGATTGTTCCAGCACTGATTTTTTACAGCATGAACCCTGAAGGTGAGGCCCTAAAAGGCTGGGGTATACCAATGGCAACCGATATCGCCTTTGCCCTCGGAGTCATCGCTCTATTGGCCAAACGCGTACCCAAGTCATTGATCACCTTCCTAGTTGCATTGGCGATTGTGGATGACTTAGGCGCTGTCTTAGTGATTGCGCTTTTCTACACCGAAGAACTCAAGATTACTTATTTAATTCTCGGTGCGATTGTTACCGGCTTTATGATCATGATGAACCTAGCAGGTGTACGTCGACCTGGTATGTACATCTTTGTTGGTTTGTTCTTGTGGCTCGCACTTCTAAAATCAGGCGTACACGCCACCTTAGCCGGTGTTATCACCGCCTTTTGCGTACCTACGCTTTCGCGTTTTGACCCACACACCTTTAGTCGTCGAATGCGCGACACCCTCGTTCACTTTGACTCAACCATAAAACCGGACAAAGGGTTACTTGGTAACAACGAGATGTGCGCTGTCGTGAGTACCCTTAAGAATGGTTTAAACGGTATCCAAACGCCGCTCAGCAGACTGGAGACCACCATGCATACTCCTGTGGCCTTCTTTATTTTGCCGATATTTGCAATCTTTAATGCCGGTGTTGCCATCAACTTCTCTGAGTTCACCTCTCTATTCAATAACAGCGTCACTCTAGGTGTTAGTTCGGGCCTGATCATTGGCAAGTTCATTGGCATTGCAGGTTTTAGCTATATTGCGATTAAGCTTGGCGTATCGGTATTACCGACCGGCGCTAATCATGCGCAGTTAGCTGGCACGGCTTTGCTTGGAGGCATTGGCTTTACTATGTCGATCTTTATCGCTGAGCTCGCCTATGTCGGAAATGCCGCACTGATCACTCAAGCAAAGATTGGTATTTTGAGTGCCTCATTATTTGCTGGTGTTATCGGCTATGCGATCTTGTACAAGATGGGCGCAAAGCACGCTGCTTCAGCGAGCTTGTCGCATCCAAACACGGAAGCCGAGCAACACAACCAAGATCACCCCATAAAGAATGGGTAGACTAAAATCGGCCTTGAGTGACATGGTGTAATGCACAATGCCAAGTACCGGGATGATGTACACAGCACGATGCAGCTTGATCCATGAGGTACCTAACTTTTTGATCATGCCTTTTGTTGAAGTCGCAACTAATGGCAATAAAAGTAGCCAGCCAATAAAACCTAACGTGATGTATGGCCGATCAAGCACATCCTCACTCAATAAGCCCCAATCTAATTGCTGATCGATAAATAACCATAACGCCATATGTGTTGTGGCATAAAAAGCAGTAAACAAACCAATCAAGCGACGGTAGCGGATCAAGCTCATCCAGCCAGTGAGTTGGCGCAGTGGGATTATCAACAAACCAAGCAATAGGAAACGCAACGTCCATTGGCCAGTATGATCTGTCAGAGTTTCGAGTGGATTAGCACCAAGATCATTGATCGCAATTAAATAGGCCGCATAAAGCGCAGGTAAACCTAACAACATCCAAGCAATGAATTTTCTGATCCACCAAGGCATCAGTAAAACTTAGTTAAATCCATGCCACGGTAAAGATCAGCGACTTCATCTGAATAACCGTTAAACATAAGCGTTTCATCACGCGAGGCAAATAAGCCTTCACCGATGTTGCGATGGAAAGCCTGTGTCCAACGCGGGTGATCGACCATCGGATTCACATTGGCATAAAAACCATATTCATCAGCCGCCATGGTTTCCCAGGTGGTTGCTGGCTGTTTTTCTACAAACTTAATTTTGACGATCGACTTGATACTTTTAAAGCCATACTTCCAAGGCACCATTAATCGCAGTGGCGCACCATTTTGAGCAGGCAGCTGCTTACCATACACACCGGTAACTAACATGCTCAGCGGATGCATTGCCTCATCAATACGTAATCCCTCTTGGTAAGGCCAATCCAAAATCTTTCGGCGCGTACCGGGCATCATTTCTTTATCAACGAGGGTTTCAAAAACCACATACTTGGCTTTTGAGTTCGGCTTGAAGCGCTTGAGCAAAGTGGATAATGAAAATCCCGCCCAAGGCACCACCATGGCCCACGCCTCGACACAACGAAAACGATAAACACGCTCTTCTTGATCAATCAGCTTGAAGATATCCTCAATACCGATCTCACCTGGCGCATCACATTGACCTTCAGCACTAATCGTCCAAGGTCGGGATTTAAAGGCGCCTGAGTTCTTCTTCGGATCATCCTTTCCTGTGCCAAACTCATAAAAGTTGTTATAGCTAGTGACATGTTTGTACTCGGTGGGTGATAAACCGCCACCAATACCGGAATCTTTTAGATTAGGGATAGCAGGAAGATCACCTTGTGGCTCCACCAAAGCATGCGCAGGTAGCTGCCATGCCGCTATGCTTGCCATCGCGGCCTTAATAATTGAACGGCGCTGCTGAAAAAAGTGCTCTGGCGTGATCTCAGATGAACGCACATCTGAGGCTTTGCGTATTTTGATGATCATAATGCCCCCTCAAATCTTAGGACATCATTATCGGACAAAGATTCCCGTTACGAAGGCTTAATAATGCGGTGGTGGTGTATCAATGATCTCGACACCCGCATTATTTTCCGCCAAAGAATGTAATTGCTCTTGCAGTTTCTTCACGTGCTGAATTAATTCAGCGATCTTGCGCTCTTGTAGCAAGACCTGACGTGTCAGCTCATCGATGGAGGCTTCTTGATGAGCCACCTTCTCCTGCAGTGCAATCAGCTCATCAGACATCAGTTAACCCAACGACGTGCGTTACGGAATAAACGCATCCAAGGGGCTGGTTCTTGCCAATCATCTGGATGCCATGAGTTGGTCACTGTGCGGATCACACGCTCTGGGTGCGGCATCATAATCGTCACACGACCATCAGCATTACTCAGACCAGCAATACCGTCTGGTGAGCCATTAGGGTTTGCGGGATAACGTGATGCAACCTCACCATTGTTTTCGATATAACGGATTGCCACCTCAGGTGATGCCGTTTTAGTCGAATCGGCTGATGCAAACTCAGCACGACCCTCACCATGTGCCACGGCGATCGGCATGCGTGAACCTGCCATACCATCAAGTAAAACCGATGAGCTTTCTTGTACCTCAACCATGACAAAGCGCGCTTCGAACTGCTCTGAGCGATTACGCACAAAGTGTGGCCAATGCTCAGTCCCTGGAATCAATGACTTTAAATTCGATAGCATCTGGCAGCCATTACAGATGCCAAGCGCAAAACTATCCTCGCGATTGAAGAAGCCTTCGAATTGATCGCGCGCACGGTCGTTAAACAAAATAGATTTTGCCCAGCCCTCACCTGCGCCAAGTACGTCACCGTAGCTAAAGCCACCGCATGCCACTAAGCCACGGAAGTCATCAAGCTTCACTCGACCTGACAAGATATCTGACATGTGCACGTCAACGGCTTCGAAACCTGCCTTGTCAAAGGAGGCTGCCATCTCGACTTGGCCGTTAACACCCTGTTCTCGCAAAATCGCCATGCGTGGCTTCGCTCTATTGATGAAGGGCGCCGCGATATCATCATCCTGATCAAAGCTGAGTTTTACACTTAAGCCGGGATCATCCGCTGCAATCCGCGCGAACTCTTCTGCCGCACAATCTGGATTGTCACGCAGCGCTTGCATCTCACGCGTCACTTCTGACCACACTTGTTGATAATGCGTACGCGATTGTTCTAACAAAGCATTGCCTGCTTGAGTGACACGGATCGTTTGATCGCCGTTAATTACTGCAATTGTATGTACGTGATCAGCAAGGTTAGCTTGTGCAAATGCAGCCTTAGCAGCATCCACATCACTTGAAGCCACTTGAATGACCGCACCGAGCTCCTCATTGAATAATTGAGCTATCGCATCACCTTCAGGCAATTGGATATCCAAACCACAACGACCCGCGAACGCCATCTCACACAAGGTTGCCCAGAGGCCGCCGTCTGAACGGTCGTGATAAGCCATCAATTTGCCTGCTGCATTGAGCGATTGGATCGCATCAAAGAAGCCTTTAAGTGCAGCACTCGAAACTAGATCAGCACCCTGCTCACCTATCGCACGATAAACCTGTGCAAGTGCTGTTGCGCCTAAGCGTTTATGTCCTTCACCCAGATCAATCAGAAGCAGCTGAGTGTCGCCTTTATCAGTGCGTAGCTGTGGTGTGAGCGTATGACGGACATCACTGACTGGCGCAAACCCTGAGATGATCAATGACAGTGGTGCTGTCATCTCACGTGTTTGGTTATCTTGCTGCCACACGGTCTTCATCGACATCGAGTCTTTACCAACTGGGATCGAAATACCCAGCTCTGGACAGACATCCATGCCCACTGTTTTTACGGTGTCATATAGGCGTGCATCTTCACCGGCATGACCCGCAGCCGCCATCCAGTTAGCCGATAACTTGATATTACTGATCTTGTTTATTTTTGCTGCGGCTAAATTAGTAATTGCCTCACCAATTGCCATACGGCCCGATGCGGGCGCATCCAACAATGCGAGCGGCGTACGCTCACCCATAGCCATTGCTTCGCCGGTATAACCATCGTAATCACTGATAGTGACCGCGACATCCGCGACAGGCACCTGCCAAGGACCAACCATCTGATCGCGGTTCACCATACCGGTAATCGAACGGTCACCAATGCTGATCAAGAACGTCTTATTCGCAACGGTCGGCAAACGTAAGACGCGCTCTGCTGCATCAGCCAGTGCGATTTGATCAGACGGCAATTGATTGGTTTGTGATGCTTTACGCGTGACATCACGCGACATCTTGGGTGGCTTGCCCAACAATAATGACAAAGGCATATCGATCGGTTGGTTTCCGAAGTGCTCATCACTCAAAGTCAGCTTAAGCTCATCAGTTGCTTCGCCGACTACCGCATAAGGGCAACGCTCACGCTCACAGATGGCTTTAAATTCATCTAGACGATTAGCATCAACTGCCATGACGTAACGCTCTTGAGATTCGTTACACCAGATCTCCATCGGCGACATACCCAGATCGTCATTTGGCAGCTTACGAAGCTCGAATGCACCACCTTTACCGCCATCATTAACAAGCTCTGGTAAGGCATTCGATACACCACCGGCACCGACGTCATGGATAAATAAAATTGGATTGTTATCACCGCGCTGCCAACAACGATCGATTACCTCTTGGCAGCGACGTTCCATTTCTGGGTTTGCACGCTGTACAGATGCAAAGTCGAGATCCTCCGCTGATGCGCCTGATGCCATTGAAGACGCTGCACCGCCCCCAAGACCAATTAACATCGCAGGACCACCCAATACGATCAATGGCGTACCTGCAGGGAATGCACCTTTCTCGATATGTTCTGAGCGAATGTTTCCAAGACCACCGGCCAACATGATGGGCTTGTGGTAACCGCGCAATTCATCGCCAACTTGTTCTTCGTAAGTACGGAAGTATCCACATAGATTGGGACGACCAAATTCGTTATTGAATGCCGCTGCACCAATTGGACCTTCAAGCATGATATCTAGCGCAGAGACGATACGCTCTGGCTTACCAAAATCCTCTTCCCATGGCTGCTCGCTACCAGGAATACGCAAGTCAGAGACTGAGAAGCCACACAAACCTGCTTTAGGCTTTGAACCCTTACCGGTTGCACCTTCATCACGAATCTCACCACCACTACCGGTTGCAGCTCCTGGGTCAGGCGAGATAGCGGTTGGGTGGTTGTGCGTTTCAACCTTCATCAAGATATGAATATCTTCTTCGTTACCTTGATAAACACCGCCATCCGCATTAGGGAAGAAACGCTTACCTTTATGGCCGGTAATAACTGAAGCGTTATCTTTGTAGGCTGATAACACATCCGCAGGTGATGTATTTGTCGTGTTACGAATCATGCCGAACAGTGAATTCATTTGAACCTCACCATCAATAATCCAATCAGCATTAAAAATCTTGTGGCGACAATGTTCTGAGTTTGCCTGTGCAAACATCATCAACTCAACGTCATGCGGATTACGACCCAACTGAGTGAAGCTATTCACCAAATAATCAATCTCATCATCTGAAAGCGCCAAACCCCAGTCTGAATTCGCCGCAACAAGAGCGTCACGGCCACCACTCATAACATCAACGCTACGTAACTCAGCCGGAGACGCCTGCATGAAAAGTTGTGAGGCTTGATCAAACTCACTCAACACACGCTCAGTCATGCGATCGTGAATGAAGCTCAATACCGTTGAGGTGTCTTGTTCTGATAGCTCAGCACCCTCAACGTAATAGGCTATACCGCGCTCAATACGATTGATCACATCCAAGCCGCAGTTATGAGCAATATCTGTCGCTTTTGATGACCAAGGAGAGATGGTGCCAGGACGCGGCACAACCAAGAACAGCTGACCTTTAGGCTCGTGACTTGGGATTGCGGGGCCGTAACGTAAGATATGGTTAAGGGTCGATTTTTGTTGCTCAGTTAGCTCTTCATCAAGCTGCACAAAATGCATAAATTCAGCGTAGATCTGCAGTGATCGACCGACCACTAAAGAGACTTTTTCAGAGAGTTTTTGAGCGCGAAATTCAGACAGCGCCGGTGCGCCACGCAAGCTGAGCATGAGTGTCCCTCGGACAGAATTTTCAAAGCGTGAATTGTACCGCAGGCGTCAGCTTGATGGCGTCGGATTCAGCCAAAATCTCAGTGAATCTCGAACCATATACTAGGGTCATCCTGCTTCAGAATCCGCAAGCGATCACCAAGGTCTGGCACTACCCCCCTGAGCGACTGCTCAGCTAATTCTGGGGCATTATTTTTCTCACTAAGGTGTGCGGCCACCACAAACTGCAGGCCGTCATGTACTACACGTGAGAGTATTTCACCCGCTTGTTCATTTCGCAGGTGGCCATAATCGCCACCCACACGCGCTTGCAAGCTCGGCGGATAAGGTCCTTCGCGTAACATCTGAGGATCGTGATTACATTCCAGCAAAAATGCATCGAGGTTTTTATAGCGCTCTATCACATGCGGCGTAGGACATCCTAAATCGGTCAAAATCCCTAAGCGCTTCCCTTGATAATCGAAAACATATTGGGTTGGTTCACGCGCATCGTGCGGCACCGTCACTGGTTCAACTGACAATTCACCCAATTGCATAACGCCATCATGCGGATAGAAAAGCGTCACCTGATCTAACTTGCCGTAATCCGCACCCTGATAAGTGCCATGGGTCATATAAACCGGCACATCAAACTTACGTGCCAAGACACCCACACCGCGCGCATGATCACCATGCTCATGTGTCACGCAGATAGCCGTTAGCTTAGAAAGATCAATGTCGCGTTTTTCAGCACGAGCAATCAGCTCTTTAACGGCGTATCCATTATCGATACACACAAGCTGATCGCCAGCTTGAATCAAGGTCGCATTGCCTCGACTACCGCTGCCTAATGAGGCAAATCGAAACATCTCTCGATAACGTTATCGCAACTGCTGTTGCAGCAAGTTCAACATACGCTTAGCAGTATCAGTATTCAGCACAACACCTTTGTCATCATGAACAGACACACTGCTTACCGCATCCTCAGTCTTCACATGAATCTCGTAACTGTTGTTCTGCTCTTCATCACTCCAGAACTTGAGTGAATCCAAGAAGCCGGTCGCACTCTTGCTAGCCGCAGGGTCGTTATAGGTTACGTAGTAGATACCGGCCTGACGGTTACGATCCTCAACCGCAAAACCAATTCGATCTAATGCTAAACCAGTGAAACGCCATGCACGTTGGAACTCTTCAGAAATAAGGAGCTTGGCACCCCTCTCATCTTGCATCAACGTTGCACGAGGCTTCTTGTATTTACTTGCCGCTGCTAGCTGAGCATTTGCACGATCCTCAGCTGCACCCAAGAAGATCATCAAGCGACGCAACATCACGATCTCAAGTTCAGGATCACGATCACGTGTTTCCCAGATAACACCACGGTTGCGATCCGTCTCAGTACCTGAATATTTCTCTTCCATACCGTAATGAGTCATGAAGATCTCAGTTTGATCACCAGAACGCTCGAAACGCAAACGATAGGCATCTCGGAAACCGGTTTCATACATACCTTCAAGCACGCCACTCAAGGTGCGAGTAATGATGTCATCGCCAAGCAGCGCTCTGTTTTCTAACCAGCTGGTTAGCATGATGCCTGCCTCTGGATCCTGCTCTGTAAGCAACACACCTTGGTCTTGCCAGAAGTCGAGCACACGATCCCAAAGTGCATCCGGGTCAGCTTTGATTGTTAACCAACGCACATCACCATCACGCTCGATACGCATGTCTGGATTCACCGGTAAGACACTACCGCCTGTACGCATCGCGCCACCCTGGCCACGTAGGCTACGATCAACGACATATTCTGAATAGTTAGTGCCGACACCTGCAAAGTTATCAGGCACCGCCATACGGTCATTAACACGTGACGAAGTCAGATCCGGCGGGAGCTCAAGATTCTTCTCAGCTTGTTGCTCGCGCTTATACTCAACCTG
>CBFHYJ010000024.1:0-23167 GCA_965659945.1 Sedimenticolaceae bacterium
CCATCACATCGATCAGCGGCGCAGGCCATAGGCCTAAAATCAGTACCGCAAGGGCTAGCACTGTAAGCACGAAGGCCTCACGTGCATTGATATCTTTCAGTTGCGCGACGGCATCGGAAGCAATCTCACCAAAGATCACTCGCTTCACCATCCATAAGGTGTAAGCCGCACCGACAATCAAGGTTGTTGCAGCGAGGAAGGCATACCAGAAGTCAGCGCGGAAAGCGGCCAAGATGACCATGAACTCACCCACAAAACCCGAGGTACCTGGCAGACCCGCATTGGCCATCGAGAAGAAAACCATGAAGGCAGCAAACCACGGCATGGTGTTGACCACACCGCCATAAGAAGAGATTTCACGACTGTGCAAGCGGTCGTAAAGTACACCGATACTCAAGAACATCGCGGCACTAATAAAGCCGTGGGAGACCATCTGCACCATACCGCCCTGTACGCCTAACTCGGCACCTGAGGTCGCGGCAGGATTTGCCATGATCATAAAGGCGATAAAGAAACCGAGGGTAACAAACCCCATGTGAGCAATGGATGAGTAAGCAACGAGCTTCTTCATATCGCTTTGCACAAGAGCCACAAAGCCAATGTAAACAACTGCAACCAGTGACATACCAATCACTAGCCAATCGAGCGTATGACTTGCATCCGGTGCGATAGGCATACTAAAACGTAAGAAACCATAGCCACCGATCTTCAACATAATCGCTGCAAGAATCACAGAACCACCCGTCGGTGCTTCTACGTGCGCATCAGGCAACCAGGTGTGCACTGGCCACATTGGCACTTTTACCGCGAAGGCGAGCAAGAACGCCAAGAAGATCAGAACCTGCTCAGTATGATTCAGTTTGAGATCGTGGAAGGCCAATACATCCATTGAGCCAGACTGGAAGTACATATAGATCAAGGCGACCAACATGAACACGGAGCCCAAGAAGGTATACAAGAAGAACTTGATTGTCGCGTAAACACGACGGGGGCCACCCCAAATACCAATCACGATAAACATCGGTATCAGCATAGCTTCCCAGAAGACGTAGAAGAGTACTGCGTCTAGAGCAGCAAACACGCCCACCATGACACCTTCCATCATTAAGAAAGCGGCCATGTATTGAGAAGGTTTGTATTGGATGACCTCCCAGCCGGCAATCACCACCATTATGGTGATAAAGGTCGTCAGAATGATCAGTGGCATCGAAATGCCGTCGACACCAAGATAGTAATTCACCCCGAACTGTGGCACCCAAGCGGCTTTTTCAACGAACTGCATAGCAGCTGTTGAGCTATCAAACTGGGTATACAACGGAATACTGACTGCAAAGGTCAAAACTGAAACTAACAGTGCTAACCAGCGTGAAACGTTCGGAGACTTGTCACCACTGATAAGAACTAGCGCACCACCAATAATGGGGAGCCAGACAACCGTGCTTAATAATGGCCAATCGATCATGCGTATTTACCTAATTATTATTCTTATCTCACCACGAACCATGTGAGTAGACCGAGCAGGCCTAAGATCACAGCGAACGCATAGTGATAGAGGTAACCGGTTTGAATAAACCGCACTACCGAAGCTAACCAACCGACTGTGTGCGCAGAACCATTAACCGCAACGCCATCAATGATGACTTTGTCACCCACATGCCAGAAAAACTTACCTAACAATCGACTACCGCTAGCAAACACTGCCTGGTTGAAGTGATCGAAGCCGTACTTTTGATCCAACGCATAGTGCACCCAATCAAAGCGTTTACGTAAATCCGAAGCGATACTTGGCTTACGTGTGTACACATACCAAGCCACGAACAAACCGCCAAGAGCCAAATAGATAGGAGCGCCATGCAATGCGTGCATCACAAAACCCCACGCGCTCGTAAATTCAATCTGGCCTAGCGTGTTGTGCTCTGGCGCAACAGTGAGAATGCCATTGAAGTAATCGCCAAACACCATATCGCCAACAGTGAAGTAACCGATGAAGACCGATGGGATCGCTAGCAAGATCAGTGGCAATGTAACTACCCAGGGTGATTCATGCAGATGGTCTTTTGCGTGCTCATCTCGCGGCCCATTGCCATGAAAGACTAAGAAATACATACGGAAGCTATACAAGGCGGTCAGGAACACACCGGCAACCAACAAGACATAAGCGTAACCTGCCCCATCGATAGTCGAGTAATGCACTGCCTCGATAATCGCATCTTTAGAGAAGAAGCCAGAGAACCCTGGGAAGCCAATCAAGGCCAGTGAGCCTAACAAGGCTGTCCAGTGTGTAATTGGCATGTATTTACGAATACCGCCCATGCTGCGGATATCTTGATTGTGATGCATTCCCATGATCACAGAACCTGCCGCTAAGAACAGCAATGCCTTAAAGAACGCGTGCGTCATTAGATGGAACAAACCTGCCGCGTAAGCTGATACACCCAAGGCTGCCACCATGTAACCGAGCTGAGACAAGGTTGAGTACGCCACAACACGTTTGATGTCGTTTTGGATAATGCCAATCAGACCCATAAAGAAGGCAGTCGTAGCACCAATTACCAATACAAAGGTCAATGCGGTTTCTGACATTTCATAAAGCGGTGACATACGCGCCACCATAAAGATACCTGCAGTGACCATCGTTGCCGCGTGAATCAATGCAGAGATTGGTGTTGGACCTTCCATTGAGTCTGGTAGCCACACATGCAATGGCACCTGAGCTGACTTACCCATCGCACCGATGAACAACAAGATACAAACAACGGTCATCAGCGACCATTGCTCATCACCCCAAATATTGATAGTGGTGTCAGCAAATGCAGGAGCTGCGGCAAACGCTTCAGCGTAATCGAGTGTATTGAAATACATCGCAACCGCAGCAATACCGAGAACAAAACCAAAGTCACCAACACGGTTCACCAAGAAGGCCTTCATGTTGGCAAATACTGCGGTGTCTTTCTTAAAGTAGAAACCGATCAGCAAGTAAGAGACCAAACCTACCGCTTCCCAGCCAAAGAACAGCTGCAGGAAGTTGTTTGACATCACAAGCATCAGCATTGAGAAGGTAAACAATGCGATGTAACTGAAGAAACGCTGGTAACCATCCTCATCATGCATGTAGCCGATGGTGTAGATGTGCACCATGAGAGAAACGAAAGTCACAACCGCCATCATCATCGCGGTCAAACGATCGATTAGAAAGCCAACCTCAAAGCGCAAACCATCACTAACCATCCAGGTATAAACCGACTGGTTATAGACCTCAGCACCTGCAAACGCATGCAGATACAAAATGTACATCGATAAGACGCAGCTAGTGCCAACACCCAAAATAGTCGCCCAGTGCGCACCCGCCTTACCAATTTGGTTACGAAGCAGACCGGCAATTGCTGCGCCAACCAAAGGTGCCAACACGATTGTGAGTAAGATCGATTCCATCATTACCCCTTCAGATCCTTAAGCTCGTCAACATTGATCGTACGGCGAGTTCGGAAGACCACCACCAGGATAGCCAAGCCAATCGCTGCTTCTGCTGCAGCCACCGTCAAAATAAAGAAGACGAATATCTGACCTTGTAGGTCATTCAAATAATGTGAGAACGCAACAAAGTTCAAGTTAACTGCCAAGAGCATCAATTCGATGCACATCAACAGTAACAGGACGTTCTTACGGTTCAAAAAGATGCCAGCAATACTGATTGAGAAAAGTAAGGCTGAAACGATGAGGTATTCAGATAAAGAAATCATTAATCAGTCCTCCCCGTCCATCTTGACCATCTTCAAGCGATCAGTACTTTTAACTGAAATCTGCTGGCTCGGATCCTGGTATTTAGTTTCAGGTCGCTTACGTAGTGTCAGACTGATTGCAGCGATGATGCCAACTAACAAGATAACCGCAGCAATCTCGAAGGCGTATAAATGATCGGTAAACAATGCAAAACCTAACTCAGCTGTATTGTTGTAATCAGCACCATGTCGCTCAGGAGCTGCCACTTTATCCAGACCAAAATGACTCGAACCTACTACTAGCAGAATCTCCGCCATCATGACTGCGGCAACCAACACGGCCACTGGCAAGTTACGCACAAACCCGGCACGCAACTCAGTGATATTGATATCTAGCATCATCACAACGAAGAGGAATAACACCATCACGGCGCCGACATAAACCAAAACTAAGACAATGGATAAAAACTCAGCTTCCAGCATCATCCAAAGAATGGCGGCATTGAAGAAAGCCACCACTAGCCACAGCACCGAATGTACTGGGTTTTTACGCGTCACTATCAATACTGCCGCGCTAATTAAGATGGCAGAGAAAATATAAAAAAGAACCTTTTCAACTGACATGATCAACGCACCATCGCCTGAGCAGCGCGATCGGCGGCAAGCTCTTTCTCATACTTATCACCCATCGCAAGTAACTTTTCTTTCGTCATGATGTGCTCGCCACGGTTTTCGAAGTGATATTCGTAAAGACGTGTTTCAACAATCGAGTCCACCGGACATGACTCTTCGCAGAAGCCACAGAAGATGCACTTAAATAAATCGATGTCATAACGCGTGGTACGACGTGAACCATCATCACGAGGCTCAGCTTCGATGGTGATTGCTAGCGCAGGACACACCGCCTCACATAGCTTACAAGCGATACAACGCTCTTCACCATTTTCATAGCGACGCAATGCATGCAGGCCGCGAAAACGTGGAGACACTGGTGCTTTTTCTTCTGGGTATTGCAAGGTCACTGAGCCTTTAAGCATGTAACTACCTGTTAGACGTAAACCTTTAAGCAGCTCCCAGAGGAACAGACTACGGATGTAATTTGTAATTGTTTTCATCGTATTGCTCGCTCCGCCTTAATCAAACCACCAAGGCATGTCGTACACACGCATAAACGCAACCACCACAATCCAAACAATCGTGATTGGAATAAAGACCTTCCAACCCAAACGCATAATTTGGTCGTAGCGATAACGTGGAAATGTTGCACGGAACCACAAGAATAAGAACATGAAGAACGCTGTCTTCGCGAATAACCAGATGATGCCTGGCACCCACTCAAACCAAGACTCCATAAAGGTGCCCTGGAAAGGTGACAACCAACCACCTAGGAACATCAGCGCTGTGAAGGCTGATATCAAAATCATGTTGGCGTATTCAGCCAAGAAGAAGGCAGCAAACGCCATACCTGAATATTCGATATGGAAGCCGGCGACAATTTCCGACTCACCTTCAGCAACGTCAAACGGCGCGCGATTGGTCTCCGCCACACCCGAGATGAAATAAATCAGGAAAAGCGGCAGTAACGGCAACCAGAACCAATGCAAAAGACTGCCCTGCTGGGCCATAACGATCTCGCCAAGATGCAGCGTGCCAGAAGCCACCAACACACCAACCAATGCAAAGCCCATCGCAATTTCATACGCAACCATTTGAGCGGCAGAGCGAACTGCGCCCAATAAAGCGTACTTAGAGTTAGACGCCCAACCTGCGATGATGACGCCGTATACACTGATTGAGCTCAACGCCACGATGTATAAAAGACCGGCATTAACATCAGCTAACACCAAGCCTACATCAAAAGGAAATACTGCCCATGCAGCCAAGGCTGGGGCCAACATCACCATAGGGGCAAGCAAGAACAACACCTTATTTGCGCCAGTAGGGATGATGATCTCTTTGAACATCAACTTAACCGCATCAGCAATTGGTTGACCAAGACCCAACATACGGAAGCCAAAGAAACCAACTCGGTTTGGTCCTTGACGCACCTGCATATGACCGATGACCTTACGCTCAGCGTAGGTGTAATAAGCCACCAACCCCATCAAGGGGAACATGATAAGAGCGATTTTCAGCAGTATCTGAACGACAACGGGTAGTGCGTAATAAACTTCAATTAACGCATCCATTACGCTTTCTCCACGCTGATTGCAGCAAAGCCATTACCGAGCACTGCTGTTTCAGCGACACCGATAGGTAGCCATACGCACTGAGATGCAACGGAATCATCAGCGATTGCCTCAATTTCTACCGTAGCTGCCTCTTGAGTAACGCGAATACGACCCGACTCGCCTAATTGAATCTGCTCTGCCAAGTCTGACGCAATGCGTGCCTGACCTTTGAATGAATCTGGCGTGTGCTGCAGTGACGATGAGCGACGTACAACGGAGTCAATCGAATACATTGGCACATCACCAATACGCTGAATACCGCTAACCAAGTGACGGGGTTGATCTGCACCCTCTGACATCACATTGGATACTGGCAATTGAGTTTGATCGCCAAGCAACTCATTTCGAACATCGTGGCTATCAAGATAATCAAAGCCATCAACATCAACCAAGTTACCGAGCACGCGTAAAATCTTCCACGCTGGGCGTGACTCACCTGGTGGTGGAACTACACCGGTAAAGCTCTGCACATCACCTTGGTTATTCACTAAGGTGCCAGAAGTTTCAGCAATTACGCCACAAGGCAGAATGACATCTGCGGTTGACGCCAACACGTCTGACATATGTGAAACAACTGCAATTACTTTCTGATCTGCTAACGCTTCTCGTGCTTGTGCAGAATTGGCCGCATCAAGTTCTAATTCAGCACTCACTACCATCAAGGTATCAGTGCCTCCAGAGAGCATTTGCGATGCATTCATGCCTGATATTGGAACAGCACCAGCGAAGGTTGCACCAACATCATTTGCACCAAAACCTGTCGTACCCCAAGCAACATTCGCAGCTGTTGCAATCGAAGCCGCTAGGCGACGCAGGATCGAATAATCTGGATGCATCATGGCCGGGTTGCCCAAAATGATGCTGCCCTGCTCTGCCTCTTTTAGTGTGTTGGCAATGGTTTGATGTGATTCATCAACTTCAACGTCTACGCCACAGGTAGAAAGACCCAAAGCCTTAGCAACGCCAGCAAGCTCAACCACCATGTCAGCCGGTGAGCACACCACATCGACATCGAGATCAAAGTTAAACGAGTAAGCCACCGGATTGATTGCCATCACGATACCGCCATCTAAGAAAGATTGACGTAAACGGTGATTCAACATGGGCTGCTCTTTTCTCAGCCAGCTACCAACCAGTAATGTTGCTGCATTATCTGCAAGCGCTTCAAAACGCTGACCGAGCCATTGCAGTGATGGGTTACTTGCATCATCGCGGAAATCCACTTGGCGTAAACGATGATCAATATTCTCTGAATTTAATCCTCGCATTAGCTTAGAAGCCAAATACGCCTCTTCGGTTGTCGCATTTGGCGACACCAACGCGCCGAGCTTTTCAGGCGGCACTGCTTTTAATAAGTTAGCTGCAACCTCTAAGGCCTCATCCCAGTCGGTCTCTTGCAGCTTGCCATTCTCACGTATCATTGGGACCGTGACACGGTCATCAGCATTAAAACCTTGGTAGGCAAAACGATCTCGATCGGATAGCCATGTTTGATTACAGGCCTGATTTTCACGTGGGATAGCACGCATGATTTGATTACGACGAATGTGCCAATGCACATTACTGCCCACGCCATCATGCGCAGGGATGCCGTCAGCTTGCGTTAACTCCCAAGAGCGTGCTGTGTATCGGTAAGGCTTTGAGGTCAATGCACCCACTGGGCACAAATCAATAATGTTGCCGCTTAGTTCTGAACCCACCGCTTGCTCGATGTAAACACCAATGCGCATGTGTTCACCACGGCCGGTTGCACCCATTTCACGGAGACCAGCGATCTCTGCACCAAAACGAACACAACGCGTACAGTGAATACAACGTGTCATATCGGTTGCAATCAATGAACCTAAGTTCTCGTCACGCACCACACGCTTTTGCTCACTAAATCGAGAAACATCACCACCGTAGCCCATGGCGACATCTTGTAATTCACACTCACCACCTTGGTCACAAATCGGGCAATCCAGTGGGTGATTGATTAACAGGAATTCCATCGTCCCCTTTTGAGCAGCGCGCGCTACAGGTGAACGAGTAAAGACTTTCATTCCATCTGTACATGGGGTTGCACATGCGGGTAATGGCTTTGGCGCATTCTCCACCTCAACCAAACACATACGACAGTTAGCCGCAACAGATAGATGCTTGTGATAACAGAAGCGTGGCACCGTAATGCCTGCCTTATCTGTTACCTCGATAAGCATTTGACCTGCAGTCGCATCGAGCTTTTTGCCATCAACTTCTATAGAGATTTGCTGATCACTCATGCGCTACACCATGCACTTCTTGTGTTCGACGTGATAGGCAAATTCATCACGGAAATGTTTAACAAAGCTAGCGACTGGCAACGCTGCAGCATCACCTAAAGCACAAATCGTTTTACCCATAATCTTTTGGGCAACATCATCAAGAAGATCAAGATCTTCCTTCCGGCCTTGACCATGCTCGATTCGCTTAACCACGCGGTGCATCCAGCCAGTACCTTCTCGACATGGCGTACATTGGCCACACGACTCTTCGTAGTAGAAATAAGAAATACGCTCGAGGACCTTCACCATACAATTGGTATCGTCCATTACTATCACCGCACCTGAACCAAGCATAGATCCGGCATCTTGGATACTTTGATAATCCATCGTTAGATCCATCATCACATCACCGGGCAACACAGGTGCTGATGAACCTCCTGGAATCACCGCTTTGATCGGACGACCATCTCGCATGCCGCCGGCCATCTCAAGAAGCTCAGCAAATGGTGTGCCCATCGGTATTTCATAGTTACCAGGGCGTGCAACATTGCCTGAGATAGAAAAGAGTTTTGGGCCGCCACTATTTTCAACACCAATCTCACGGAACCAATCTGGGCCTTGACGAACGATATCGGGAATAGACGCTAACGTTTCGGTGTTGTTAATCACCGTCGGGCGACCATACAAGCCAAACATCGCAGGGAATGGAGGCTTAAAACGCGGCTGACCTTTTTTGCCTTCAATCGACTCAAGCAATGCTGTTTCTTCGCCACAAATGTAGGCACCCGCACCTAAATGCGTATGAATGTCGTAGCTGAAATCTGTACCAAGAATATTCTTACCCAGAAGACCCGCCGCACGCGCTTCTTCTAACGCCTCTTCGAAACGCTCATACGGTTCCCAGAACTCGCCACGCAGATAGTTGTAACCTGCAACCGCACCAATGGTGTAGCCAGCGATAATCATGCCTTCAATTAAAGCGTGTGGGTTATAACGAGTAATGTCACGATCTTTAAAGGTACCTGGCTCACCTTCGTCTGAGTTACAGACGATGTATTTATCACCAGGTGCAGCACGGTTGATAAAGCTCCACTTCAAACCTGTTGGGAAGCCCGCACCACCACGACCACGAAGGCCTGATTTTTTCACCATCTCAATGATGTCTTCAGATGGGGTCTTGTTTTCCAAGATCTGCTTCAGCGCTTCATAACCACCTTCGCTGATATAAGTATCCAACTTCCAAGAACGATCCTTGTGCAAGGTACGGAAACAAACTTCATTCGCCATTACTTACTCCAAACCATCCAAAATCTGATCGATCAACTCAGGGGTCAGGTTCTCGTAATACGATTGACCAATTTGCATCATCGGGGCTCCACCACAGGCACCCAGACACTCAACCTCTTTAATACTGAACTTGCCATCAGGGGTAACTTCACCAAAACCGTTGACACCCAAACGCTGCTTAAGATGATTAAAAATGTCATCTGATCCATTGATCATGCACGACACATTCGTACACAAGCAGATCTTGTGACGACCAACCGGCTTGTGTTCGTACATTGAATAAAAAGTCGCGACTTCATACACCGAAATTGGCGGCATATCTAAATAATCAGCTACCTGATCCATAAGCTCTTTAGTGAGATGACCGCCATTCATATCTTGAACAATTGTCAGCGAAGCCATACATGCCGATTGACGCCACTCATCTGGATACTTAGCAATCTCTTTATTAATTTGCACACGCACTTCAGGCGTAAACAACGCATCTTTATCTTCGACTTTGGCGACGCGAATTTGCGGCTCGTCACGCATACTCATCGGTCGATCTCTCCAAATACGATATCCATGGTGCCGATAATCGCCACCACGTCGGCCAGCATGTGGCCCTTTGCCATTTCGTTCATTGCTGCCAAATGGGTAAAACCAGGTGCACGAACTTTAAGACGGTAAGGCTTGTTAGCACCGTCAGACACGATGTAGCAGCCAAACTCACCCTTTGGCGCTTCAACCGCGGCATACACCTCACCCTCTGGCGGGCAGAAACCTTCAGTAAATAGTTTGAAGTGATGAATCAATGATTCCATATCACCCTTCATATCCGAACGCTTTGGTGGCGAGATCTTATGATCTTCAATCATCACCGGACCTGGGTTTTCACGCAGCCATGCAACACATTGCTTAATGATGCTTGCTGATTGACGCATCTCCGCAATGCGCACAAGATAACGGTCATAGCAATCACCGTTGGTGCCAATCGGAATGTCAAAATCCATATTGTTGTAAGCCGCATAAGGCTGCTTCTTACGCAAATCCCATGCGATACCTGAACCACGCAGCATCGGGCCAGTAAAGCCAAGCTGACGCGCACGTTCTGGCGTAACAACACCAATACCTACAGTACGCTGCTTCCAAATACGGTTATCCGTAAGCAAGGTTTCGTATTCATCAACCAAGCCAGGGAAGCGATCAGCAAAGTCTTCAATGAAGTCGAGTAATGAACCTTCACGATTCGCATTTCGACGCTTAGCGTCCTTCTCACTGCAGAAACGACCTGCTACAAAACGCGGCATCTGATCAGGCAAGTCACGATACACACCACCAGGACGGTAGTAAGTCGCGTGCATACGAGCACCAGAGACCGCCTCGTAACAATCCATCAAGTCTTCACGCTCACGGAAGCAGTACAAGAACATTGTCATTGCGCCAACGTCTAGCGCGTGCGTACCGAGCCACATCAGGTGGTTCAAGATACGTGTGATCTCGTCATACATGGTGCGAATGTATTGCGCGCGAATCGGCGCTTCGACACCCACAAGCTTTTCAATAGCACGCACATAGCCGTGCTCGTTACACATCATCGAAACGTAATCGAGTCGATCCATGTAACCAATGGATTGATTGTATGGCTTACTTTCAGCGAGCTTTTCGGTACCACGGTGCAACAAACCAACGTGCGGGTCAGCACGCTCGATAACCTCGCCATCCATCTCAAGAACCAAACGCAATACACCGTGCGCCGCTGGGTGAGCTGGACCAAAATTCAATGTGTAGTTACGAATCTCAGGCATTGTCAGCCTCCGCTGGTTCCTCTACTTCTGGCTTCCAGCCTTCTTCGTATCGCAAATCATCACGAATAACACGCGGCACTAAAGTGCGCGGCTCAATGCTGACTGGCTGATAAATCACGCGACTCTGTTCGGCGTCGTAGCGCATCTCAACTTCACCAATGAGTGGGAAGTCTTTACGGAATGGATGACCAATAAAGCCATAGTCCGTCAAGATGCGACGTAAATCGGGATGACCTGCAAACAAGATACCGTATAAATCGAATGTTTCACGCTCATGCCAGTTAGCACTTGCCCAAACCGAGGTAACTGAATCCACGATAGGTTGACGTGAATCGAGGTAGGTTTTAACCCGCATACGAACATTGTGTGAAATTGAAATCAGGTGATAAGTCACCGCAAAACGATTTTCCGGATTACATTCCGGTTGATTGCGATCAACACCTCTAGAGAAGCCGCCTTCAGTCGACTTAGTCACCCATTCAGATTTGCCGTAATCGGCATAATCGACACCGACCACATCGATACAGCTATCCATAGAGATGTCTTTGTGACGACGCAGCAGCTGCATTACCGCAAGCAGTTGTTCCCGAGGTACCGTTAACGTCACCTCTTCATATTCGCGCTTGATTGACCAACCCTCGAAATCTTCGAGGCGTTCTTCTAGCGCATCCACTAAGTCATCTAAACGATCTTCGTAACTCATCGTGAACTCTCGACTTAGCGGGCTATGGTGTTGGTACGACGAATTTTGTCGTGCAACTGGAGAATGCCGTAAAGCAGGGCTTCAGCGGTTGGCGGACAGCCCGGCACATAAACATCGACCGGCACAATACGATCGCAGCCACGCACCACCGAATAAGAGTAATGATAGTAACCACCACCATTTGCGCAAGAACCCATTGAAATAACCCAACGAGGCTCCGCCATCTGGTCGTATACCTTACGAAGCGCTGGTGCCATTTTGTTAACCAAAGTACCGGCAACAATCATCACGTCAGACTGACGAGGCGATGGACGGAAGACCATGCCAAAACGGTCAATATCGTAGCGAGATGCCGCTGCGTGCATCATTTCAACCGCGCAGCACGCCAAGCCAAAGGTCACAGGCCACATAGAGCCTGTGCGTGCCCAGTTGATGAGTTTGTCAGCAGAGGTGGTTACGAAACCTTGCTCAAGAACGCCTTCTATTCCCATTCCAGCGCCCCCTTCTTCCATTCGTAAATAAAGCCCACAACCAGCAGACCCAAGAAAATCATCATTGCCCAGAAACCCACCATACCGATGTCATCAAGCGCCACCGCCCATGGGAAAAGGAAAGCGATCTCAAGATCGAAAATAATGAAGAGAATTGCCACGAGGTAGTAACGCACATCAAATTTCATGCGCGCGTCTTCAAACGCCTCGAAACCACACTCAAACGGTGAGTTTTTTGCGGGGTCAGGACGACTTGGAGCTAAGGCCAAACCAATACCAAGGACCAGCATGCCAACGACAATACCAGCCCAGATGAAAACTAAGATTGGCAGATAGTTTTCCAGCACTCTGCCACCTCCACTACAAGTTTATTATTTTATTCTTTTAAGGCAATTTATCGACTTAAGCTTAGCTAGGGATAGACCTTAGTGTCAAATCAAACGACCCCCACAAACTATTGATTTTATAGGTCAATTTATTATTTTTTCTGGGCATAAAAAAACGGTATCAACATTTCTGTCGATACCGTTTTGAATTGGTGCCCAAGGCCGGACTTGAACCGGCACAGCCTAAGCTACCACCCCCTCAAGATGGCGTGTCTACCAATTCCACCACTTGGGCTAACTCTTTATTTAACAGTCGGTACGTCCGATCCGTCGTTTTTCGGTGCTGCAGCTTCAGGGATCACTGGCAAATCAGTTTGCGCAGGCTGGGCCGCAACCGGTTGCTCAACAGCAGCATTTGCTATCACTGAGCCTTTATCACTGGTATTCATCGCAAAGTAAGCTAAAGCCAAACTTGTAATGAAAAAAGCAATCGCTAATACACCTGTTGTACGTGACAGGAAGTTACCGGCACCTGAAGCACCAAAGACATTACCTGATGCGCCACCAGCACCAAATGCCGCACCCATATCCGCACCTTTACCGTGCTGGATAAGGATCAAGCCCACAAGGCCAATCGCTAAAAATAAATGAACAACAACAAATACTGTTTCCATAATCTAATCTTCGTTTTGCTTAACGGTTAGCCGCTGTGCATACCGCTAAGAAATCATCGGGCTTCAATGAAGCACCACCAATCAAACCGCCGTCGATGTCTGCCTGAGCCATTAACTCAGCCGCATTCGCTGGGTTCATGCTGCCACCGTAAAGAATTTGAATCTTTTCAGCGACAGCCCCATCTTTTTCAGCAATGCGTGCACGAATAAACGCATGCACTTCTTGCGCTTGCTCTGGAGACGCAGTCACGCCAGTACCAATCGCCCAAACAGGCTCATAAGCAATAACGCCTTCGCCCAACATTGAGATACCACAGTGCTCGATTACCGCATCAACTTGACGCGCAATAACTTGCTCCATCACGCCACCTTCGCGCTCTTCCAGTGTTTCGCCGATACAAAACAAGGGAATCAAACCGTTTTTACGCGCAGCTGAGAATTTCTCCGCCACTTGTTGATCAGTCTCGCCGTGATACTGACGACGTTCAGAGTGACCGATGATCACGAACTTAGCGCCGAAGTCAGTCAGCATTGAGCCCGCTGTTTCACCGGTGAACGCACCCGAATCGTGAATCGAGACATCCTGACCACCCCACGCAATCGAAGAGCCAGACAGTGAAGCCTGTACATCAGCCAAATAGGCATGTGGGCAACAAACCGCAACCTCAGCAGTTGTAACTGTTGAAATACCTGCTTTAAGCCCATCCAACAACGCTTTTACGCTGTCACGAGAGCCATTCATTTTCCAGTTACCGGCGACTAAAGGTTGACGCATCTTTTACCTACTTCTCTTTTATTCTGAGCACATTACAAGGCGGCGTACTTTACCGGCACAAGCCTTTAAAATCAACGCATTTAGCCGCGTTTTACAGGGTGAGATTTAGAGCGTAGAACGCACTGCATCGGCAATTTGCTCCGCTTTGCGCTGCACGTGATCAGCATCAGACCCTTCGACCATCACGCGGATAAGCGGCTCAGTACCTGATGGACGCAAAAGCACTCGACCACTGTCACCCATTTCAGCCTCTACCGCTGCAACGGCTTCGGACACCTGTGGCTTTTGCATGATCTCTTTCGCAACAGCGTCGCCCAATTTGACGTTAACCAGAACCTGCGGATATTTAGTCATGCCTGAGCACAGCTCAGCCAAGCTTTTACCGGTTTTATTCATTTCTGCCAGCACCTGAAGAGCCGACACAATGCCATCACCAGTTGTGGTGCGATCCAAGCAGATAATGTGACCAGACGGCTCACCACCGATTACCCAATCTTCTTTGAGTAGTTTTTCGAGGATATACCGGTCACCGACATTCACACGAGACAGGCCAATACCCTTTTCTTTAAGCGCGACCTCAAGACCGAGATTGGTCATCAAGGTGCCCACTACATCTCCACGCATGGCATTGCTATATAGGCGAGACAACGCAAGAACGTAAAGCACCTCATCGCCATCACGAATCTCACCGTCAGCATCAACCATGACCAAACGGTCACCATCGCCATCCAATGAGATGCCAATATCTGCACGAAGCTCTTTAACAACCGCTGCCAAGTTCTCAGGATGCGTTGCGCCCACGCCTTCATTGATGTTTAAGCCATTTGGCTCATGTCCAACCGCAATAACATCAGCGCCAAGCTCACGGAATACATCCGGTGCAATGTGATACGTCGCACCATTCGCGCAATCCACCACGACACGAAGACCTTTTAAGGAAAGGCGCGATGGAATGGTCGATTTACAAAATTCGATATAACGACCTCGCGCATCTTCAACACGTTTAACTTTACCGAGCGCTTCTGACGCAACCGTTGTCATTGGCTGATCCATCATCTCTTCTATCTCAAGCTCAACTTCATCCGGGAGCTTCTCGCCACCGGCTGAGAAAAACTTGATGCCGTTATCGTAATAAGGATTGTGTGATGCGCTGATCACAATGCCCGCACTAGCTCGCAAGGTTCGTGTTAGATACGCAATTGCAGGAGTTGGCATGGGGCCAAGAAGTCGCACATCTAAGCCTGCAGCAGATAGTCCTGCCTCAAGGGCTGACTCAAACATATAGCCCGAGATACGGGTGTCCTTGCCGATAAGCACTTTACCGCCGCTCTCACCACCGAGCACTTTGCCTGCAGCCCAACCGAGCTTTAAGACAAACTCAGGATTAATGACCGCATCACCAACACGACCACGTACACCATCTGTTCCAAAATATTTGCGACTCATCTCTGCATCCTTGTTATTGGTTATTAATTGCCTTCCATAGTTTCAACGCATCGATTGTTTCGGCTACGTCATGAACTCTGAGTATTTTCGCCCCTTTTTCCCAGGCAAGCAACGCAGCAGCAACACTTCCTGGCATCCTCTCTGATGTCTCGCGACCGGTAATCTGGCCTAACATCGATTTACGCGATACACCGACAAGCACTGCAAAACCATGTGCCGCCAGACGCGGAATAGCATTAAACAGCGCTAGGTTGTGTTCGAGCGTCTTTCCAAAGCCAAATCCCGGATCAATGCATATCTGTGATTTTGCGACTCCGGCATCAAGCAATATCTGCGCTTGATTGAGCAGAAAGCGCTCAACATCGGCCACAACATCAGAATACTGAGGATCGGCTTGCATGGTTCTTGGCTCGCCCTGCATATGCATTAGACACACTGGCAAATTCATTTCAGCCATAAGCGACATGGCACCCTCAGCGCGTAAAGCATTCACGTCATTGATCATCGATGCCCCTGCTGCCACTGCCTGACGCATCACTTCCGTCTTACTGGTATCCACAGAAATGCCAATCTCAAAACGCTCACGAATCGCAGCGACCACAGGGAGCACTCTATATAGCTCATCCTGCTCAGAGACTGCTTGGGCACCCGGGCGAGTTGATTCGCCACCAACATCAACCAGTGTCGCGCCCTCTCTCTGCATCATGTCTACTTGACGCAGTGCATCATCAAGCACTGTGAATCGACCGCCATCCGAGAAAGAGTCAGGCGTGACATTCAAGATGCCCATCACTTGCGCTTGAGAAAGATCAATCGTTGCCATTTAACCTGTCCATAAAAAAACCGGGAGCAAGCTCCCGGTTCTTACGTTACATCAAGCGAATGATTAATGCTGACCCGCAGGACCACCAATTGGCTTTTCTGCTTTGCCATCCCTCTTCACTTCAGCTGATGGCGCATTACCGCCAGGGGTATCACCTGAATCATCACCCCAACCTGTTGGTGGACGAGGATCACGGCCTTCCATAATGTCGGCAATTTGTTCGCTATCAATGGTTTCAAACTTCATCAAGGCATCTGCCATTGCATGCAGCTTATCCATATTATCTTTCAAGATAGCTTCCGCACGATCGTAGTTGTTATCAATCAATGCACGGATTTCTTCATCGATCGCATGCGCCGTGTCATCCGACATCGCCTTATGTTGTGTCACTGAACGACCTAAGAAAACCTCACCTTCATCTTCGCCATAGGCCAATGGACCCATACGATCTGAAAGACCCCATTTGGTTACCATGTTTCTTGCGATGTCTGTCGCACGCATGATGTCGTTGGATGCACCTGTCGTTACCGAGTTATCGCCGAAGATAATTGCCTCAGCAATACGCCCACCGAACAAACTAGAGATCTGACTCTCGAGATGCTCTTTGCTATGGCTGTAACGATCTTCTTCTGGCAAGAACATGGTCACACCTAGAGCACGGCCACGAGGAATGATCGACACTTTGTAAACCGGATCATGTGATGGCACTTTCAGACCAACGATCGCGTGACCTGCTTCGTGATAAGCCGTTAAACGCTTTTCGTCTTCTTTCATTGCCATTGATCGGCGCTCAGCACCCATCATGATTTTGTCTTTGGCTTTCTCCATATCATCCATGTCGACTAAGCGCTTGTCTGCACGAGCAGCGAACAATGCCGCCTCGTTAACCAAATTCGCAAGATCAGCACCTGAGAAACCCGGTGTGCCGCGCGCGATAACCGAGGCATTAACACCATCTGCCATTGGCACCTTGCGTAAATGCACTTTGAGGATTTGTTCGCGACCCAAGATGTCTGGCAAGCCAACAACTACTTGGCGGTCAAAACGACCAGGGCGTAACAACGCAGGATCTAGCACGTCTGGACGGTTAGTAGCCGCGATCACGATAACGCCTTCGTTACCTTCGAAACCATCCATCTCAACCAGCAATTGGTTCAAGGTCTGCTCACGCTCATCGTGACCACCACCTAGACCTGCGCCACGATGACGACCCACTGCATCGATCTCGTCGATAAAAATGATGCATGGAGCATGCTTCTTCGCTTGTTCGAACATGTCGCGTACACGAGATGCACCGACACCCACAAACATTTCAACGAAGTCAGAACCTGAAATGGTAAAGAAAGGTACCTTAGCTTCACCAGCAATGGCACGCGCCAATAGTGTTTTACCTGTACCAGGAGGTCCAACCATCAAGACACCTTTTGGAATCTTGCCACCTAATTTTTGGAACTTACTTGGGTCCTTTAAGAAATCGACCAACTCTTTAACTTCTTCTTTAGCTTCTTCACAGCCTGCGACGTCAGCAAAGTTAACCTTCACTTGATCTTCAGTCAGCATACGGGCCTTGCTTTTACCGAAAGACATAGCGCCGCGACCACCGCCGCCACCTTGCATCTGGCGCATGAAGAAGATCCAGAGTGCAATCAATACAAAGAGTGGGAACCAATTAATTAGGATCTGCCAAAGAACCGATGGCTCTTCTGGCTTTTTAACTTTGAATTCAACATTGTTCTTTAGCAGGTCACTGACCAACCAAATGTCATGCGGCGCTGTCGTTTCGAAACGCGCACCTGAATAAGTCGAACCGGTAATGATGGTCGAGCGCCCCATTTCGGTCAGCGTCACATCCTTAACGTTGTTTGACTTAACTTCCTCAACAAACTTCGAATATGACAACTCAGGCATATTCGAACGAGGTGAATTGAAGCTATTGAATACCGTCATCAGAACGACCGCGATGATCACCCAAAGTACGATATTTTTTGTCATGTCATTCACAAGCTTTTCCTCTGCCACCTCTCCCACTGGGCGGCTTTTCCTTCTAATAATCGTAAGCTACTACGCTTTAAAGTTCCCTGCTACCAAATAAACCTCACGGCTTTTAGGGCGAGATGCCTTAGGCTTTCGTGTCACAAGCTTGCCAAAGCTTTGTTTTACATCACGAAAATACTCATCAAAGCCCTCCCCCTGGAAAACCTTGGTGACATATCCACCACCCGGACGAAGCACCTGTCGACAAAAATCGAGAGCGAGTTCGCACAGATACATAGCCCGAGGCTGATCTACAGCAGTCATACCACTAACATTGGGGGCCATATCTGAAATAACAAGGTCTACCTGCCGGTCATCAAGCACATCTAATAACTGGTTGAGCACCTCTTCCTCACGGAAATCACCCTGTATGAAGGGAACATCATGAATCGGCGTGATTTCAAGCAAATCAAGACCGATCACGACGCCTTTTTCGCCGACTAGGTTTTTCGCCACCTGGAGCCAACCGCCCGGTGCAGCGCCTAAATCCACAATAACCTGACCTGGCTTGATCATTTTGTCGCGCTCTTGCAACTCCAGCAGCTTATAAGCCGCACGAGACCGATAACCGTCCTTTTGGGAACGCTTCACATACTCGTCATTCACATGACGCTGCATCCACTGGTGACTACTTTTTGATCTAGCCATGCTGAGAAATCATTTTTTATTTAAAATCACAACGTTAATCGCAATTTTGCTATCAACGATGCCTACAAATCGTTATATTACGCGCCTTTTTACATCAAGGCCGAATCAATGCCACTGTCTAACGCACAAACCCGCCATCTACGCAGCCTAGCGCATCACCTCAAACCAGTGGTTTGGGTAGGTCAGCACGGCTTGAGAGATAGTGTGATGGATGAAATTACACTCGCGTTAGACACTCACGAGCTGATCAAAGTCAAAATTGCTGCCGACAAGGAAGAGCGCCTAGGCACCATCACTAAAATCACAGAAAGCACAGGTGCTGAACTGATTCAGCATATTGGTCAGATAGCGATTCTTTTCCGTCGCAACACTAAGAAGCCAAAAGTAGCGCTACCTTCAACTTAAATTTTAAACGTAGCGAACTTCCAAAATCTCGAATTCATGGGTGCCGCCTGGCACTTCCATGACAACCTCATCACCCTCTTCTTTGCCAATCAAAGCACGGGCAACAGGTGAAGAGACAGAAATCTTGTTGATCTTGATTTCCGCTTCATCAACACCAACGATCTGGTAGGTCTTTTCTTCGTCTGTATTGATATCTAACAAAACAACCGTTGCGCCAAACACAACTTTGCCATTGGCATTTAGCGTGGTGACATCAATGATTTGCGCGTGCGATAACTTAGCTTCGATATCTTTAATGCGGCCTTCGATAAAACCTTGCTGTTCACGCGCTGCATGATATTCAGCGTTTTCTTTCAAGTCGCCGTGCTCGCGCGCTTCAGAAATCGCAGCGATCACTGCAGGGCGTTTAACTTGTTTTAGCTCACTTAACTCAGCACGAAGTTTTTCCGCACCAGCGAGTGTCATTGGATGCTTATCCATGGCTTATTCCTTTATGACTGCAGCGAATGCAGGCTATTAACAGTGACTTCATCAGGGTGACGCAGCGCCATCACAGCAGCTTCTGCACCGTTGATTGTAGTGAAGTAACTGACTTTGTGCTGTGAAGCAGAGGCACGAATAGAACGTGAATCGAGAATCGCCTGCTTACCTTCTGTAGTGTTCATGATGATAGAGAACTCATTGTTCTTAATCATATCAACAACATGTGGACGACCTTCCGCTACCTTGTTAACGATCTCACACTCAATACCTGCTGCTTTAATTTCGCGCGCAGTACCACGGGTTGCTGCAATCTCAAAACCAAGTTCTTTAAGATCCTTAGCCACTTGAATAGCACGCTGACGATCCAGTTCGCGAACCGAAATCAATGCCTTGCCAGAACGCGGCAAACACTGACTGCCACCTTCTACGCTTTTTGCAAAGGCTGCACCGAAAGTGGGTGCGACACCCATCACTTCTCCGGTCGACTTCATCTCAGGACCTAAGATGGTATCGATTCCTGGGAATTTATTGAATGGGAATACCGCTTCCTTAACGTAATAGTGCTTAGGAATGATTTCCTCTAACTCGCCCTGCTCAGATAACGACTTACCTGCCATACAACGTGCAGCGATCTTAGCCAAAGGACGACCCGTCGCTTTAGAAACAAACGGTACCGTACGTGACGCTCGAGGGTTCACCTCAAGCAGATAAATATCATCATCTTTAATCGCAAACTGGGTATTCATCAAACCAACAACATTCAAGCCATGCGCTAGCGCCTTGATTTGTTCACGCATACGATCCTGAACTTCTTGATTCAACGTATAAGGAGGCAAAGAACACGCCGAGTCACCAGAGTGCACACCAGCTTGCTCGATATGCTCCATGATGCCGCCGATCAAAACGTCTTTGCCGTCACAAATCGCATCGATATCCACTTCGATTGCATCATCTAAAAAACGATCGAGTAGCACAGGCGAGTCATTCGACACGCTAACCGCTTCACGCATGTAACGCTCTAAATCTTCGTTATCGTGAACAATTTCCATAGCACGACCACCCAGTACATATGATGGACGCACCACTAATGGATAACCAATTTCTTCAGCAAGTTTTACCGCCTGATCTTCAGCAGTCGCTGTACGGTTAGGTGGCTGCTTAAGACCTATGTCATCAACCAGCTTTTGGAAACGCTCACGGTCTTCCGCCAAGTCGATTGAATCTGGCGAGGTACCAATGATTGGCGCACCCACCGCTTCTAACTCTTCTGCGAGCTTCAATGGCGTCTGGCCACCATACTGAACAATGATGCCTTTCGGCTGCTCTTTATGGATGATCTCAAGCACGTCTTCGAGCGTTAGTGGCTCAAAATACAAACGGTCTGATGTGTCATAGTCAGTTGATACTGTCTCAGGGTTACAGTTCACCATGATGGTTTCGTAACCATCGTCACGCATCGCGTATGCCGCGTGACAACAACAGTAGTCAAACTCAATACCCTGACCAATCCGGTTAGGGCCGCCGCCTAACACCATAATCTTGTCTCGATTGGTTGGCTCAGACTCACACTCTTCCTCATAAGTTGAGTACATATAGGCCGTATCTGAAGCAAACTCAGCCGCACAGGTATCAACACGCTTATAAACAGGTCGAACACCTAGCCCATGACGCTTAGCGCGCAACTCAGTCTCTTTGATGTTCAATAAATCAGCCAAACGTGCATCAGAAAAGCCTTTGCGTTTCAAACGGTACATACGGTCAACATCAATCGCTGCTAGACCATTCTCACTAACCGCTTTCTCTTCTTTAATCAGGTCTTCAATTTGCACCAAGAACCATGGATCGATTTTAGTAATTTCAAAGACTTCTTCGAGTGACATGCCAATTCGGAAAGCATCACCGACATACCAAAGACGATCTGCACTTGGCTGACGAATCTCGTTCTTAATCTTCTTAAGCGCCGCTTCGTCAGAAGCTTCAATCATTGGGTCAAAACCATTCTTACTCGTCTCAAGACCACGCAATGCTTTTTGCATCGATTCTTGGAAGGTACGACCGATTGCCATTACCTCGCCCACTGATTTCATCTGAGTGGTTAGGCGCGCATCCGCTTGTGGGAATTTTTCGAACGCAAAGCGAGGGACTTTAGTCACGACATAGTCAATTGATGGCTCGAATGATGCTGGCGTGACACCACCAGTAATGTCATTACTCAATTCATCTAAGGTGTAGCCAACTGCTAACTTTGCCGCCACCTTCGCAATCGGGAAGCCGGTTGCTTTTGAAGCCAACGCAGAAGAACGAGATACACGTGGATTCATCTCAATGATGATCATGCGTCCGTTTTCTGGGTTAATCGAGAACTGCACATTTGAGCCGCCGGTATCCACACCAATCTCGCGCAATACTGCCAAGGAGGCATCACGCATGATTTGATATTCCTTATCGGTCAATGTTTGAGCAGGAGCGACGGTTATCGAGTCACCGGTATGCACACCCATTGGGTCAAAGTTCTCAATTGAGCAGATAATGATGCAGTTATCGTTACGATCACGCACAACTTCCATCTCGTACTCTTTCCAACCCGCAATCGATTCTTCAATCAACAACTCATTGGTTGGCGATAGATCCAAACCACGAATACAGATCTCTTCAAATTCTTCTTTGTTGTAAGCAATACCGCCGCCAGAACCACCCATAGTGAACGATGGACGGATAATGGTTGGGAAACCGATCATTGCTTGAACCTGATGCGCCTCTTCTAAAGAGTGTGCAATCGCAGAACGAGGCATATCCAAACCGATCTTGTGCATTGCCTGACGGAAACGATCACGGTCTTCGGCTTTATCAATCGCATCCTTGTTAGCGCCGATCATCTCGACATTAAATTTCTCAAGCACGCCTTTACGATCTAAATCCAAAGCGCAGTTCAATGCTGTTTGGCCACCCATGGTAGGCAACAAGGCATCTGGACGCTCTTTCTCGATAATCGCCGCAACTGTGCGCCAAGTAATAGGCTCGATATAAACCGCATCCGCCATATCAGGATCGGTCATGATAGTTGCAGGGTTCGAGTTCACCAAGATCACGCG
>CBFHYJ010000025.1:0-21933 GCA_965659945.1 Sedimenticolaceae bacterium
CCAACCTACGAAGAAGTCTGCAGCGGCATGACCGGCCATAACGAAGTGATCTGGTTAGGTTATAACCCCGAACAGATCAGCTACGAACAACTACTCAAAGTCTTTTGGGAATCACACGATCCAACTCAAGGCATGCGTCAGGGTAATGATCGCGGTACGCAATATCGCTCAGGTATTTATTACTTTGACGACGCACAACAAAGCGCAGCAGAAGCAAGTCGCGACCGTTATCAACAAGCACTGAGCGCAAAAGGCTTAGGTGTTATCACTACCGAAATCATCAGCGCACCCACGTTTTATTATGCCGAGGATTACCATCAGCAATATCTGGATAAAAACCCGAACGGTTACTGTGGACTCGGCGGGACCGGTTGCACGCTCGACTAATTACTGCACCTGGTGTGGCGCTGATTCAGCTTCTTTAAATAGTGCCGCTGCATCAATCGCATCAAAGCGATAATTTGCATTACAAAATTCACAGTCCACTGAGATACTGCCCATCTCCTCAAGAATCTGGGTTACTTCACCCTCACCTAAGCTCACCAAAGTATTCGCCACACGCTCACGCGAGCAGCTACAACGGAAGGCCACAGGCTCTGGATCAAATAAGCGCAGGCTTTCTTCGTGGAACAAGCGATGCAATAAGGTTTCGACATCAAGCGTTAGCAGCTCTTCGTCTTTGATGGTGTCTGCCAGCATGCAGACGCGACTCCAATCCTGGTCTTCCATCTCGCTTTGCGGCAAACGCTGCAAAAACAAGCCCGCAAAAGTATCGTCATTGCCAGCCATCCAAAGTCGTGTGGGCAATTGTTCTGATTGCTCAAAATATTGCTCAACTGACTTCACAACATCGCCACCTTCTACCGCGACAATACCCTGGTAACGCTCCCCATTCGGTGCCTCGGTGGTAAGAATCAAACGCGCATCACCGAGCAAGCCGGCCATGTCGTCTGGATTAGCTTGAGGAGTCTCAACAAATTGCGCCATACCACGAATCGTGCGCTGCTCTGTGGCTTGCGCAATCAACGCCTGGATATCGCTCTCACTTTTCAGCTGCAGCGTGAGCGAACCTTTGAATTTAATTGTACCGGACAGCAGCGTTACCGCAGTCAAGGTTTGGCCAAGTGCAGGCTTCACCCAACCCGGGTAATCATGGCGCTCTTGAACCGCTTCCCAACTCGCATCTAAGCGCACGAATTCACCGCGCACGCCAAACTCTTCAAATAAGAAACGGTATAAACAATCTTCTGAAGCTAAGCTCATCAGGCAAGAACCCATGCGTATTAATTAAGCATATTGTATAGGACTTCTTACAAAAGCCTTAGCGCCGATAAACACTTAAAAAAATAAGCCTAGACAAGCATTCTAAAATCTCTGAGTATTTACTGTCTTCGTAATAATCAGACAGGATGTTTATGTTCTCACGCTCGCTCATTACTACAGTGGCTGTCGTTATAGCAGCTGTTAGTCTCTGGCTTGCTTACGACGTTCATCGTAACCCTCGAACTCTCGGATAAAAGTTTCATTATAGATATGCACTAGTTTCTACCAAGGCTGATCAGCTAAATGAAATAATCCGAGATGGCGCCGCCGCTTCAAATTTTTTAGCTTCATTCACGAGTGAATATTTACAAGAAAACGAACGCTATCTTGATGATAAAAACCTTAGCGATCCAGTCCTTATCCGACTACTTAAAGCCTTCTCAAAAACATACCTAGAGAAAGTGATGCAGGTTCGCTTATTAGACTCGAAAGGCTATGAACGCGTTCGTTTTGATACTGTTGCATATATTGGGCTCACTCAGACTACTGGCGAATCCCTGCAAGATAAAAGTAGTCGCGATTACTTCAAGACATCAGCATCGTCTGCTAAAGGTTTAACCACCACCTCTGCAATTGAATTAAATGTTGAGAAAGGTGTTATCGAAGAGCCATATCGACCAACCGTTCGCTTTACAACACCCATTAAAATTAACAATGAATATATTGGCCACATCGTACTGAACTATGATTTCAGAACCATACTTCAACAATTAGCAATGCGAATGCCTAAAGATTCTAACTTAGTACTGGCTAATAAGGACGGCTCTTGGGTAAGTGCGCCAGATTACGACCATAGTTGGAATAAAGATCTTGGGAAAATAAACATTGCTGGTTTTGATCGATACGCGCCGGATTTTTTTAAAGAGTTACAATTCAGTCAACATTACGAAGTTCAATCAGCTAACATCGACGGAAAGAGTCTTTACATGAAAAATGTCAGAGCCCCTCTCACCTACAATGCCGGTGATACCCTAGATAAGATAAATCTTGATTCTCGTGAGTTCTATATCGGCATTATGTTCCCTGAACTCTAATGAAGTTACCGCTAAGCGCACAATCTAATTCTCCAGAAGCACTAAAACAATCACTTCAACAAGAGCTTGCCTTCCATGCTGGCCATTTAGTGCATAAGGCTATTCGTTACGGTACCGATGTTGCCCCAACGCCATGGCAAGTCATGATGCTGTCAAGTGACTTTAGTGAGACAACAATAAGCGCTGATATCTGTATATTCTTTCAGTCACTCAATGGCGGTTGCAACTGCTCCGATAATCCAGATCCAATAAGTCCTGAAAATGAGTATGGCGAGTTCGTGTTAACAATTGACCGCCGAACCGGTGCCGCAACGCTAGAACAGAAATAAAAAAGGCCGGCAATGCCGGCCTCTTCAATTAGCTTTACTTAAAAGATTCGCTTAAACAGATTTTGCATCTGCTGCCATGAATCTTTATCCGCGGCCGGATCGTACTTCAGGTTACCAATACCAAACTCACCCGCACCTGGGTTAGTAAAACCGTGTCGTGCACCTTCATAGCCAACAAAGGTGTACTTATTCCCTTTCGCCGTCATTTTGTCTTTCCATGCAGCAACGATCTCTGGTTTTACAAACGCATCGGCTTCGCCATGCAGAATCAAAACTTCAGGTTTTAATTGACTATCTTCCGGTGGCATTGGGAATGAACCGTGGAAACTCACAACCGCTTTTACCGGCATATTGTTGTAGGCCATCTTTAATGATGTGCCGCCGCCGAAGCAATAACCAATCGCTGCAACCTTATCGCCCTTTACCATGCCGCTTTTCATCAGCTGCTCTAAACCGAGTGAAGCGCGTTCCATCCATGCATCAGGATCACTGGTGATCTCAGTCATATACTCTTTCGCTTGTGCTGGTTTATCAGTAACCTTGCCGTCGCCATACATATCTGCGGCAAATGACACATAACCCAGCTCGGCCAACATCTGGGCTCGATGTTTTGCATAACCGTTTAGGCCCCACCACTCGTGCGTCACCATCACGCCTGGGCGTTTGCCTTTTACCTTGTCATCCCAATACAGATAGCCAGTGAGCTTGGCGCCCTCATGTTCGTAATGGACTGCTTTGGATTGAATAGCCGCCTGCGCCGTAAATGTGAAAGCACATAGACTGAAGAATGCGAGTAACCGCTTCATCGTGGATCTCCTTTGGTTTGTTTATTGTTATGCGCTGAGAATGAACCAGAATGCGCAAAAAGAAAACCAAAAATATTAGGTCAGTGCCTGCCATGCCGGATGCTGTTTGATCAACGTCAATGCTTGCTGCAAAAGACTGATACCAGGCTCTTTTCGATGCCATGTTGAAGCCCCCGAAGGATGCGGCATGGGAATCACATCAACCTCACGACCATTGATTGGCATACGGTGTTGCTGACCAATCACATCCACCAGTTTATCGACTTTAATCAACTGATTAATCGCTAACTTGCCCACCGGCAAAATTAACTCAGGCTGATTAAGCTCTAGCTCACGGTCCAACCAAACACGACATGCTGCTATCTCATCTGGGTTGGGCACCCTATCTCCCCCTTTCGGATTTTTACCGGGGAAACAACGACACACCGCAGCGATATAAACCTGCTGACGAAAAGCAACTTCATCTAAACTAATATGATCAAACCACTTAAACAGCGTCTTACCCGCTGTCCATGCAAAAGGCTTCTGCAGCTGAGGCTCTTTATCACCCGGCGCTTGGCCAATCAGCATTACCTGGCTTTTCACTGGCTCACCTAACACCGGTGGCGCATGCATATCCTGACAATGCCGGCAGGCACGAACTTCTGCTTGGTGACGAATTAATGCAGATGACATAGCGATCAGGCCTGTTATCTATAAGAATGAACCCTGATAATAACTAATCTTTTATCTACTGATGCCCCATGTCTAAGACCACTTACGCCATTCCACCAAAATCACTGCTACGTAAAGTTGGCAGAGCGATTGCGGATTATCAAATGATTCATGAAGACGACCGTTTGCTTTTAGGCGTTTCCGGCGGTAAAGATTCACTCGCTTTATTACAGGTACTGATGCATCTAAAAACCTATGCGCCAGTGAAGTTTGAGTTAGGTGTGATTACCGTTGATCCGGAGGTTGAAGGATTTGACCCAAAGCACCTGACCGATTACTACACCGCATTAGGTGTTCCGTGGCATTACCAGCAGCAGCCCATTATGGAAGATGCTAAGCAAAACATGAGTGGCGACTCTTTCTGTTCTTATTGCTCGCGCATGAAGCGCGGCATCATGTATTCCACCTGTCGCGAGCATAACTACAATGTGTTGGTATTAGCGCAGCATCTGGATGATCTAGCTGAGAGTTTTATGATGTCGGCATTTCATCAAGGTCGATTGGGCACCATGAAGGCACACTACACCAATGATGTCGGAGATGTGCGGATTATCCGTCCGCTGGCCTATGTGCGCGAAACGATGACCGCTGCTTTCTCTAAAGAAGCACAACTCCCGATCATTCCTGATAGCTGTCCAGCATGTTTTTCAGCACCCACTCAACGCGAACACTTTAAAGCCTTACTGGCGAGTGAAGAGCACAACAACCCGCAACTCTTTGCAAAGCTATTGCATGCCATGCGCCCATTGATGGGTGATCAAAGCGGCGAAGAAACTGACCTCGCCGATGAAAACGATTAATTCACTTGGTAGCGTGGCTCGCCGGCAATAAAGGCCTCAATGTTTTGCTGAATCTGATTTACGGTGTTTTGACGCGCCTGTCGGCCTGCCCAGGCGGTATGCGGCGTGATAATCAGGTTCGGGATATCGTCTTTTAGTAACACGTAGTCTTCTGGTGGCGGCTCGACATCCACCACATCTAGCGCTGCCCCACCAATCACACCCTCACGCAACGCATCTGCTAGCGCTGCGTTATCCACAACCGGACCTCGAGCTGCATTTACCAATAAGGCATGTGATGGCATTTTCTCTAACGCTGCGCGATCAATTAGATGCTTGGTGCTATCCGTCAGTGGCACGTGCAAACTTAATACGTCGACTTGAGGCAACAACTCCTCCAAAGCTACACGTCCCGCTTGCGGTTCCCCACCCGGACGCTGCGCAATCAAGACCTGCATACCAAAGGCTTCGGCTAAACGCGCCACACCTTGGCCTAACTCACCATAACCCACGATACCGATGGTCATGCCGCGCAGCTCACGCACGGGGTATTCAAGCAAACAGAACTGGTCACTTTTCGACCAGTCACCCCGCTTTACCGCCTCGGTATATTTAAACATGCTGGTGAAGTGTGCCAACATCACGCCAATCACGTGCTGCGCAACACTGTCGGTGCCGTAAGCACGGACATTACTCACCACAATGCCCATCTCCGATGCAGTTTTTAGATCAATGTTATTGGTGCCAGTCGCGGCAACACAGATCAACTTCAAGTCGGGTAGTTGGCGTAACAGCTCACCATCCAAAACCACTTTATTGGAGACCACCACCTGAGCACCTTTCATGCGCTCAAGACGCTCTTCAGGACGGGTTTTCTCGTGCAAATCCCAGTCAGGCAAACACGCCTGTAGTGCAGACAGATCGAGATCCTCTGGCGCGAGGCTGGCTAAATCTAAAAATACACCCTTTTGCATGGCTTTCTCCTACGTTTTGCCAAGTGTGTACAGGTTTCGCCGTGAACACCATCTTTTCATTTCATAAATTTTCAATACAGGTTACAAATACATTAAGTTTCCCCATGCTTATAGCAACCGTTGGGGTGCAGTTTCCGATAAAATGCGGCTTTGTTATCGACCGTGCTTTTAGCCACAGCGCTTTTTATGGAACGAATTCGCGAGATTCCTTACAACTACACCTCGTTTTCCGATCGCGAGATCGTAATTCGCTACCTGGGTGAAGATAACTGGGCACTGATTGAATCCTTGCGTGGTACTCGTCGCACCGGTCGTTCGGCGCGCATGCTTTTCGAGGTTCTCGGTGACATGTGGGTAGTTGAGCGCAACCCGTATCTCCAAGACGACCTGATCAACAATCGCGAGCGACGGAATGCGCTGATCGAAGCTTTGAACCATCGTTTACGCCAGTTCGAACAGCGTCTGAATGACAACCCAAATGCTGAGCGTCTTTTGCAAGCCGCGCAAAAAGCTGTCGATGACTTCTCGAATGCCTTTGGTGAGCGCGAACAATTACGCCGCAAGGTCACCCAAGCGCTGGGCAAAATTACCCGTCGTGACAATATTGATTTCTCAGGCTTAGCGCGGGTATCGCATTCAACCGATGCCACCGACTGGCGTGTTGAGATGCCGTTTGTGGTGATTTCTCCGGATACCGAGGAAGAAGTCGCTGCGATCGTCGAGGCTTGCATTAACTGCGGCCTAACCCTGATTCCTCGGGGCGGCGGCACCGGTTACACAGGCTCAGCCGTACCACTTGATGCACATTGCGCGGTAATCAATACCGAAAAGCTCGAAGACCTATCAGAGGTTGAGCATATCGAGCTTCCTGGCGTTACTGGCAAGGTTGCCACCGTGCGCACTGGTGCTGGTGTAGTCACGCGTCGCGTATCCGATTTAGCCAACGCACATGGGCTCGCCTTCGCGGTTGATCCTACCTCTCAAGATGCATCAACCATCGGCGGCAATATCGCAATGAATGCCGGCGGTAAGAAAGCGGTGCTCTGGGGCACCACGCTCGACAACCTAGTGAGTTGGCGGATGGTGACACCACAAGCCGATTGGCTTGAGGTAACCCGTATCAACCACAACTTAGGCAAGATCCATGATCAAGCCAATGTGGAATTCTCGATTCAGCGCTATCACCCTGATGGCAAAACACCTAAAGGCGATGCCGAGGTGTTAGGCATGCCTGGTAGCGCTTTCCGCAAAGTTGGTTTAGGTAAAGACGTTACCGATAAATTTTTATCTGGCTTGCCGGGTATTCAAAAAGAAGGCTGTGATGGTCTAATTACTTCATCACGCTTTGTGCTGCATCGCATGCCAAGCCAGTCGAACACCGTATGTTTAGAATTCTTTGGCAACGATCTGGCTAAAGCCGTACCGGCGATTGTTGAAATCACCGATTACATCGCGCAAACCGATGGCGTACAGATTGCGGGCCTTGAGCACTTGGACGAACGCTACATCAAAGCGGTTGGTTACAGTACAAAAGCGGCACGTCGCGACACACCCAAGATGGTGTTGATTGCCGACCTTGTCTCTGATGATGCCAATATCTTAAATACCGCGACCGAGATGGTGATCAACAAAGCTGAAGCGCGCGAAGCTGAAGGCTTTATTGCTACCACCCCGGAGAAGCGCAAAGCCTTCTGGGCAGATCGCGCACGCACCGCTGCCATCTCTGCACATACGAATGCGTTCAAAATAAACGAAGACGTAGTGATTCCACTACCGCGTTTAGCGGACTACAGCCGCGGCATCGAGCGTATCAATATCGAACAATCGATCAGCAATAAGCTGCAATCAATAGCAGCAATGCGCAAGGTCCTCGATCAACATAAGCGACAAGCTGATGATGAGATTACTGAGAGTAAACTCAAGCTAGCTTACGAAACTTTATCTGAAGTCGAGCAGCGCTGGTCGACATTATTAAGTAACTTTGACCAAATTGCGGCCAATCAAACCATTCTGACCGAGCAAGAACGCGATCACTTGCAAGCCAATGACTTTGTGATCGACATGTTATTGCGTCGTGATATTCGCATCTCTTACCGACAAGAACTGAAAGCGCCGTTGCGCGAAATTCTTCAAGGTGGCGAGTTAGAAAAACTCCGCGGCAAACTCCGCGATGCACACATTGAGATGAAGAATGAGCGCTTGTTCGTCGCGCTGCATATGCACGCTGGTGATGGCAACGTCCACACGAACATTCCTGTGCATTCGCATAACTACCGCATGCTGCACGAAGCGGATCGCATTGTTGATCAAGTGATGGAACTGGCTAAATCACTCGATGGCGTCATCTCAGGTGAGCACGGTATTGGCTTAACCAAGGTTCAATATTTAGAGCCAGAAAAGCTTGCGGACTTTATTACTTATAAAAATCAGGTCGACCCTGAGCATCACTTTAATCGCGGCAAGCTAATGTCGAATGAAGGTCTTGAAGGCGCTTACACCCCATCCCTTCGACTGGTACAACAAGAAGCCATCATTCTTGAGCAAAGTGAGCTAGGCCAGCTTAACGATGACATCAAACACTGCTTACGCTGCGGCAAATGCAAGCCTAAGTGTATGACGCATGTGCCACGCGCCAACCTACTTTATTCGCCACGCAACAAGATTCTGGGCACTGGTTTGGTGATCGAGGCTTTCTTGTATGAAGAACAAACACGTCGCGGTATAGCTTTTGAGCACTTTGAAGAGATGAATGATATTGCAGACCACTGCACCATTTGTCACAAGTGTGAAGCGCCTTGTCCTGTGAACATCGACTTTGGCGATGTCACCATGCGTATGCGAAAAATCCTTACGCAAGCGGGCGAGAAAAGCTTCAACTTGGGTAGTTGGGCTGCAATGCAGTTCTTGAATACCACCAATCCGACCACCATCCGCTGGTTACGCAAAGGTATGGCTGACCTTGGCTTTAAAGCCATGACCTTTGGTCACGATCTGATTAAGCACACAGGCTTACTGCGTAAGAATGCAAAGATCCCTGCATCAACAACTGGAAAACCCAACCTTCTAGATATACCGATCGAAATGGTTCGCCGTCCGATTCGTGTTGAGCTGCCTAAACAATCGTATCGCACTGCGTTAGGTCTTGATGATCCAAGCTATGTTCCGATCCTGCGCAACCCAAGCAAAGCAGATGATGACAGCGATGCTGTTTTCTACTTCCCGGGTTGTGGCTCTGAACGTTTATTCTCAGATGTCGGCTTAGCTACCCTAGCGATGCTCAGCGAAACGGGCGCACAAACGGTATTGCCTCCAGGCTATTTGTGTTGTGGCTACCCACAAACTAGTGCCGGACAACATGATCGTGGTCAGCAGATCACAACTAGTAACCGTGTGTTATTCCATCGTGTAGCAAACACCCTGAACTATCTCGACATCAAAACCGTTGTGGTCTCTTGCGGTACCTGTATGGACCAACTGCTTAAGTACGAATTTGAGCAGATATTCCCTGGTTGTCGCTTACTCGATATTCACGAGTACCTACTCGAAAAAGACATCAAGCTAGATAAAGTCGATGGTGTGCAATACCTCTACCACGATCCTTGTCATAGTCCGATGAAGGAGTATGACCCCATCCAAGTCAGTACTACGCTGCTCGGTCAAAATGTGACTTTGTCCGATCGATGTTGCGGTGAAGCGGGCACCTTAGGCACTGCTCGTCCAGATATCGCCAACCAGTTGCGTTTCCGCAAATCGGAAGAGTTACGCAACGGCATTAAAGCGCTGACGGGTGAAGAAAAAGCAAAACAAGGCAACGTAAAACTGCTCACTAGCTGCCCTGCTTGCCAGCAAGGTTTGTCACGCTATGGTGATGAAACAGGCCTTAAAACTGACTACATTGTCATCGAGCTTGCCAAACATTTACTCGGCGACGGCTGGCAGAAACGCTTTATTGAGCAAGCCAAGCAAGGCGGCATAGAGAAAGTACTTTTATAGCGCTTATAAAGAATAAGCAAAGGTGAGACGGGTGTTTCCGCCTAAGCTTCGTATTACTTCTCGCGTATCAACAAGGTATTAAGCAGCTTTCGAGCCTGCAGAAATTATTTCAATAATCTGTTTTTCACGGTACGCGAAGATTCTTTTCAGCTGCTGACGCACCCAAACGCGATTAAGCCATTGGCTCAAAAAATTCGGCAGCCAATTAGGCAGTGCATAATGGACCGTATCAATCATAGTTGTAGAGCCATCATCATTTTCAACAAAACGATGCTCATGAAACCAAAAGCTGTAGGGGCCTTTTAACTGTTCATCAACAAAATACTCCGGCGCCTGGTAGTGCGAAATGATGGAACGCCAACGCAGACGCCAGCCAAATTGTCGAATGGTGTAATCAATAATCCGCCCTTGATACATATGAATAGGCGGTGGTGTTAGTAAAACAAAATTCAGCCAAGAAGGCGTTAGCTCAGCAAGTAACTCAGCACGCTCAAAATGCGCAAAGATGATATCTCTTGACTGCTCGAATCTCTGCGTTTGCTCAAAGCGATAAACCGGCAAATCAGCCACAAGTTTTCTCATCACATGACTTACGGTTACGCCAACGCAAGAAGCGCAAATAGCCCCACTCAAGTGCCGGCAACAAACGCAGTGTCATTACAATGCCAGCTAACCAACGATAAGCCGGTAACTGCGACCACAACAAGACAAAACCAGCGGCACCGGTTTTCCAATTACCCAACTGATCACGAACATGAAACCGCGCCAACGCAGAAGCCTGGCTTACACCGAAGGCAGCAAGCTGATCTAACTCACGAGTGACATCAACCCAATCAATCTTGTCTGCCTCTTTACGCCGCTGATAGTGCCTTATCTCCCGAGAACATAAGGGACATTGGCCGTCGAAAAGTACAACAACACGCATTACTCAGGCTTCTGTAAACAAATGTGTATAACGTCAGTCATGCCCTCACGGAAGCCGGCTTCACAGACACATAAATAATAACGCCACATACGACGGAAACGCTCATCGTAACCACGCGACTCCATCCACGCGGTGTCTGCCGAGAAGTTCTCATCCCATTCACGCAGGGTATCTGCATAGTCTTCGCCATAACGATCTACCTGCATCACATCAAGGTCATGCTCAATAGCCAATCGACGCAGGTGCGTTTCCGTTGGCAACATGCCGCCCGGGAAGATGTATTTCTGAATGAAACCACCTGGTGATTTTTCGTAGGCATCAAACAGGTCCTCTCGAATGGTGATGATCTGCAATACAGCACGGCCACCTGGACGTAAACGTTCTTTCAGGACTTCAAAATATGTCTGCCAGTACTCCTTACCGACTGCCTCGAACATCTCAATAGACACAATGTGATCGAACTGACCTTCTACATTACGGTAATCCTGAAGTCGAATATTGGTCAGATCCTCAAGACCGTTCATCTGCAGTCGCGCCGTAGCGTAGTTGTGTTGCTGCTCGGATAAGGTTAGTCCCAACACATTCACATCTTTTCTTGCGGCGAATTCAGCAAAACCACCCCAACCACAACCAATCTCAAGGACACGTTGATGCGGCTGAATATCTGCTAAATCAAAAATTCGACGATACTTTTCAGTCTGCGCCATCTCCAAATCCATCGCTCCATCAAATACCGCAGATGAGTAACTCATGGTGCTATCTAACCAGCGCGCATAAAAAGCATTACCCAAATCGTAATGGGCGGAGATATTCTTACGGCTTCCCAACAAGGTGTTACCGCGTGAATGATGCAAACGTTTAGCAAACCAGGCGGCAATTGGATGACGCTCTTCTGCTTGGATGTTATCCAAATTGGTTGCAATTAACTCGAGTAGAGATGATAAATCATCTGATTCCCACTCATTCGCCATGTACGATTCTGCAAAACCTATATCACCTAAAAACACGACGCGAGAGGCAAACTTGATCGGTTTATGAATCTTGATATGACCCATGAGCGACAACTCGTCAGCTTTGATTTTTTGTGCGTAATCCTCAAACTCAATCACTAAAGTCCCCGTTCCAATCTTTGCAAACCAGTTAATGATTTTTGCTTGAATAAAGCTTGCCTTGTCACGCAGCTTTACGCGTGGAATGTTCAATGATGAAACACGTGTGTTCATTTAGATACCTCAATCATGGGTGGTTCGGGCTTACGATGAAAACGCGCACCCTTTAGCCAAAGTTTCAAGGCATGCCAATGGATGGCGCCAAGCACTTTGGCTGTTAAAAATGGAAAACGAATAACTTGCTTAAGGATCTGACGATCTGAGAATTCGACTGCGTTCCCTGTTTGCGTTGCGCTTAATTTGGGCACATGTTGATCATTGAGCAAAATTGACAGACGCAATTGCTCATTTGGCACATGAAACGAAAAGGCATAACCGCCCTCTAGATCCATAAAGGGTGAGACATGGAAAATCTTTTCGCTGCTCGACCGCACAGGCCATTGCTGATCTGCTTCCAATAAATAAATATGTTTCTCACCAAAGGTGTTACGAACCTCACACAAGATTGCGATTGGCTGATCCTTCTCATCAAGACAGAACCAAACACTCAAGGGATTAAATACAAGACCCAGCACTCTCGGCATCGCCAATAAGAAGATCTTATGTGGCACTTGCTGAACACCTTTATCCGCTATACAACGCTCAACCCATGCACGAAAATCTTGCTCTCCTGCCGGTAGATGATCTTTAGCTCTCACGCTAATTAGGTTCCAGCGATCAAATGAAAACCAGCGTGATTTCTGACCGGTTTCCTGCAATGCATCAACATCAAATAGCGCCGTAAAAATATCGTAATTAAAACGATAGCCCAGATCACCATAGCGGCGATGCATCACAGAGCAGGGATAAAGGCACTGTTTAATCATGCAGCAGCCTTATCCTTTTTTTGCTCAATCAAATCACGCGATGCGATCAATGCATCAAACCATGCTTTATCGAGTGCTTTTCCACCAGAAATTGCATGCGCCACCTCAACACCCGAGCGCATACCATCTTCATGGAAGCCATATCCTGTCCATGCACCAGCAAACCACAAATGATTTTCACCTTGCATCAACGGTAAAGCTTTTAATCGCGACTCACTGTCACTATCAAAAACAGGATGTGCATATTCGATACGCTGTACTACCTTGCATTCTTCTGGCTCGAGCACAGGGTTCAAGGTGACAAAGTAATTTGTCTGCGTGTTGAGGTTCTGTAGAGAATTCATCCAATAGGTAACGCTTACACTTGGATCCGCCCCATCACGCTGCTCACCCAAATAGTTCCAAGAGCTCCAAGCTGCCTTAAGCTTCGGCATCAGCGCCTCATCGTTGTGCAGCACAGCAATATTGGTTTGATAAGCCACGCTATCAAGCACCAAACGTTGCGCCGCACTTTGGCTTTTAACAATTTTATTCGCTTGATCGGAGTGACAAGCCATCACTAACTCATCCGCGTGAAGCAGCTTGCCCGACGCCAACTCCACACACCAACGCTTACCTTTAAGAACAGCGGCAACAGCTGGATCGCCAAGCAGTACACGCTCGCCTAATTGCTCAGCGACTTTTGTCACATAACTTTGAGAACCATTGACCACGGTTTGCCACTTTGGACGATCTTTAAGCTGCATCAATCCGTGGTTATCAAAAAAACGAATAAGCGATCGTGCTGAGAAATGCGCTACTGCCTCAACCGGAGAAGACCAAATAGCCGCCGCCATAGGCAGTAAGTAGTGCTGACGCAACTCTTTAGAGAAGCGATGCATTTCTAAATACCCAGCTAACGTTTGCTCAGACGAGATTGCGTCATTCCGCAAATCATTTGTCGCTTTTTTATTGAATCGCAGAATGTCGCGAATCATTCGATGAAAGCGCGGGCTGACCAGATTAAGACGCTGAGCAAACAAGCCATTCAAATCGCTACCGTTGTATTCCACCCCATTGGGACGCATCGATACTGAGAACGACATATCGGTTGGATAGGTCTCGACACCGAGATCGTCAAACCATTTGCTCAACAACGGATAGTTGGGTCGGTTAAACACCATGTATCCGGTATCCACCGCTACGTCGCGACCCGCCTCGCTATGAGTAACGGTGTTCGCATGCCCACCCAAACGCGCATCTGACTCGACCAACGTTATGTTGGCCGAATCTTTCAAAAACCAGGCAGCCGCGAGCCCGCTTACCCCACCACCAATAATAAGAACGTCTTTTTTGTTCATGTTTTATGCGTTGTCCTAATAAAAAAGCTAAACAAAGGTTGAACTTTTCGAAATCTTGTACCACTATATTCGTACAAACTTTTAACACATGCAAGTTTTCGATATGAAATTTAAGACAAAAGCAGGGTTATTACTCATTGGGGCACTCATGAGCCAGACACTAATTGGACAAGATCAACAATATGTTCTTGGACACAGCATCAAGCCTTTGGGCAAATCTGAAACCGTTGAGTTGAGTCATTACGAAGGCAAGGTTTTATTGGTTGTGAATACCGCCAGTCAGTGTGGCTTCACCCCGCAATTTGAATCCCTTGAAAAGCTTTACATAGATAATAAAGATCAAGGTTTTGAAGTACTTGGTTTTCCTTCAGGCGATTTCGGCGGTCAGGAATTCAACAACGCCGACAAGATTGCGAGCTTCTGCCAAGTTAACTACGGCGTCACCTTTCCCATGTTCGAAAAGATCAAAGTCAAAGGAAAAGATGCACACCCTTTTTACAAGCAACTCGCCAAAGAAGCGAACAGCACACCCAAGTGGAACTTCCACAAATATCTGATTGGTCGTGATGGCAAAGTCATCGACAGCTACCTCAGCTGGACATCGGGTGACAGTAAGAAGTTACGCAATGCGGTGGAGGCAGCCCTTTAATGAAAGCGGGTCACGCATGGGTTTTGGGTGCAAGCCAAGGCATTGGCCGTGCACTGAGCGAACAACTGCATAAGGCCGGTTGGTCTCTTGCGTTAAGTGCTCGCACACCCCAAACCCTGCATCCTCTTTGCGAAGAAGTTGAAGCTCAGTGTATTCCTTGTGATGCCACTGATCGCGATGCCGTGAATAACGCGACGCAATTCGTTTTCCAGCATCAGCGCCCTAATTTAATCATCTTCAATGTGGGCGATTACGAACAGATGCCTGCGTCTCGCTTTAATGCCGAATTATGCGAGCGCTTGAATAAAACCAATTACCTATCAGCTTGTTACTTACTAGAGAACGTCATTCCATTAATGAAGGGTCACGGCGGCACCATTGCACTCAATGCAAGCGCATCTAGCTACCGAGGCTTACCGAATGGCGGCGCCTACAGTGCACCCAAAGCTGCTTTGGTTAATCTTGCAGAGTCGTTAAAGCCTGAACTCGCAGAGATGGGAATAGATATTCGTGTCGTAAATCCAGGTTTCGTTAAAACCCGTTTAACCGACCGTAACGATTTTCAAATGCCCTTTTTGTTAGAACCAGAAGAGGCAGCCAAAGAAATCCTTGATGGCCTACTGAACAGCAAGCGCTTCGATATTAATTTCCCACGCGCACTCACTTGGCCACTACGCCTGCTTCGCATGCTACCTGACCAACTCTTTTTTGGCGTGATTAAACGCAAGGTGTTACGTCATGAGTGAAGCACTTAACAAATACAAAACGTTTTGCGAAAACGTCACACGTGAAGGCATCGAGCAGTTCGATCAAATGTTTGATGCTAACGCACTGTTTCGTGACCCGTTTAATCATGTGCGCGGCATTAACGCGATCAAACACATCTTTATCCACATGATGGATAACTTTCCTCGCACGAAATTCACCATCATTGATCATGCCCATAGCGATAAGTACCACTATTTACGTTGGGACTTTCAACCGGATACCAATAATTCGCTGGTGATCGATGGCATGACCCAGATTCACCTCGGTGAAACCCAATTGATTGATGAGCACATCGACTATTGGGATAGCGCGAGTCGCTTATTCGCTGAGGTGAAACCAACTAAAGCGCCAACTCGTTGGCTTTTAAACCGTTTGTGCGCCGACAAAGCTGCACAAATCCAATCTGAACAACACTCTCAATAACGTTTAGGATCGAGGTACAAAACTATGACAAACTCTGTACTTATGGATAACGTCTACCGCATTGGCGCTGTTTCGCGTCTCACTGGCATCCCTGCTGACACCTTACGTATATGGGAGCGCCGCTATCACCTAGTTGACCCACAGCGAACCGAGAAAGGCGGTCGCTTGTACAGCCAAGCGGATGTCAATCGACTCACTATGATTAAAGCTCTCGTGGATCAAGGCCATGCAATTAGTACGGTGGCCAACTTGGAAACACGCGAACTCAATGATCGCTTGTCTCGCGCTCGTCCTCACAACTTACCTGAGGTAGGTAGTGGTCGACACGATGTTTGCATCGTTGGCCAAGCCATTACGGTTCGTGCCAACAATACTGCTCAAATGCCAGAAGGTTTAGAGCTTGCCGGCACCTATACCGATCTTGATTCATTCATGGAGGACGACACCTGCTGCCAAACGCTAGTGATTGAATTCCCGTTCTTGGATCGCACTATCGTTAAAAAGCTGCAAGATGAAACATTGCAAAAACGTTACGACAACATCATCGTTATATACGCGTTTGCACCATCAATCATCTTGCGCCAGATGAAACGCTTACAGATCACTACCGAACGTGCACCTGTTTCTATCGATCATATTTGGCAGATGTGTGCTGGTAACATGCCACATCAGGTCGACTGGTCACCTTCTGTGTTCCAACCCGATACTGTATTAACAGAGCCTGCACCGAAGCGTCAGTTCAGTTCGCAACAGTTAGCTAAATTATCGCAGATGACCTCAGCTTTGAAGTGCGAGTGCCCACACCATCTGTCATCTATCATCGAAACCTTGGTGGCTTTCGAGCAATACAGCACCGAGTGTGAGAATGATTCACCTCAAGATGCGGCACTACACAGTTATTTACACATCATGACGGCGAAAGCACGCTGGCTAATGGAAGTGGCGTTAGAAAAATTGGCCGAGGTCGAGAACATCGACACCAATAAATTGGTTTAACTCCAATCCTCTTGCGCAATCCACTGCGCAGCCTTTTCAGCAATCATCAGCGTGGGACTATTTGTGTTTCCGCTGGTGATTGTTGGCATCACACTCGCATCAACTAATCGAAGCCCTTTAATCACCCCACCCTGACCATCACGCACGCAAAGACGTGAGTCAGTAACTGCTTGCGGATCATCAACGCGTCCCATCCTCGCTGTTCCAACAGGATGGAAAATCGTAGTGCCGATATCGCCTGCCACACGTGCAAGCTCTTCATCGGTTTGATATTGCAGACCCGGCTTTAACTCTTCTGGTTGATATGGCGAGAATGCCGATTGCTCAACAATCTTTCGAGTAACGCGCAGCGAATCTGCAGCCACCCTACGATCTTCCTCTGTACTAAGGTAGTTGGTCACAATTTTTGGCGACTGACGATAATCAGGCTGATCAATATGTACATGCCCACGACTACTTGGATTGAGATTACATACGCTAGCCGTAATCGCAGGATATAGATGCAAAGGCTCACCAAAGGCATCTAAGCTCAGTGGCTGCACATGGTATTCAATATTTGGCCACTGATAATCATCAGAACTGCGCGTAAACGCGCCTAGCTGTGAGGGCGCCATACTCATCGTCCCACTGCGCTTAAAGGCATACTCCATCGCAATGGATATTTTTCCTAGCCAACTATTTGCAATGGTGTTGAGTGTTTTGACGTTATGCACTTTATATACAGATCGAATCTGCAAGTGATCTTGCAAGCCCTCACCCACACCCGGCAGATCCGCAACCACAGGTATATCCAATGCACGTAATCGACTCGCTTGACCCAGGCCTGATAACTCAAGGATCTGAGGAGAACCCACAGCGCCTGCACTGAGAATCACCGAATCATTTGCCGTGAGCCGCATCTCATCGTCAGTTGTCTCAACAAGCAGGCCGGAGCAATACAAAGCATCATCATTTTTTTGCATGATGAGCTTTTTCACTTGAGTGTTTGTCATCACCGTGAGGTTCGCACGCTTACCTTGTATCTCACGCAAGAAGGCTTTACTGGTGTTCCATCTCCATCCTTTACGTTGATTCACTTCGAAGAATGAAACACCTTCGTTATTACCGGTATTGAAATCATCGACCTTAGGAATACCTGTTTGATGCGCTGCCTCAGCAAAAGCATCCAAGATATCCCAACGTAATCGCTGGCGTTCCACTCGCCATTCACCACCGGCTTTATGTTGCTTAAACAACTGCGCATAACGACTGGAATCACCACGAAGAAAATCTGTCCCAGCCGCTTTACTCGCATGATGTGCTTTAACACCTGAATGGTGGTCTTCGTGTGCCGTGAAATAGTCTTCGACGTTTGACCAACGCCATTGCTCATCGCCGGTCACCTCTGCCCAGTGCTCATAATCACGAGATTGACCGCGCAGATACAACATTGCATTAATACTCGAACAACCACCCAGCACCTTGCCGCGTGGATAACGCAATTGCCGACCATTTAAACCTGCATCAGGTTCAGTTTGATACATCCAGTCAGTGCGCTGATTGCCAATACAGTAAAGATAGCCCACCGGTATATGGATCCAGTGGTAGTTATCCTTTCCACCCGCTTCAATCAGCAACACCGACTTATCGGTGTTCATACTTAAACGATTAGCGAGCAAACAACCTGCTGTACCCGCACCGACAATAATGTAATCAAAGGTCTTCTGACTCATCATGTCTTTATAGGCGAATCGAGCGAACTTTTCTTGACGATTTAAGCTGCAGCTCCCTTGATCGTTTCCCAGACGCTCAATGCGCGTTCACGGCCCGACTTCAGGTCAACAATCGGCATGGGGTAATCTTTACCAGGTACAAACTTCACCAGTCGGCAGATCTCTTCTGGCGCAGCCCATGGCTGATGAATCCATTTATCTGGTAGCTCAGCTAACTCAGGTACCCATCGACGTACATAGTCACCCTTGGGATCAAACTTCTCACCTTGTGTGACAGGATTAAAGATACGGAAATAAGGCGCCGCATCGACACCACTTCCTGCCGTCCACTGCCAACTTAAACTATTTTGCGAGACATCAGCATCAACCAAGGTGTCCATGAACCATTGAGCGCCTTCACGCCAATCAACCATCATGTGTTTTGTGAGTAATGATGCAACGATCATTCGTACACGGTTATGCATATAACCTGTCTGCCATAACTCACGCATACCAGCATCAACCATCGGTATACCGGTCAAGCCTTTCTGCCACGCCTTAATTTGATCGACATTATTGATCCATGGAATCACATCGAAACGTGAGTCCATATTTTCTTCTTCGGTAGTTGGCCAGTGATACAGCACATAATGTGAAAACTCCCGCCACGCCAGCTCACGAATAAATGAACCGGTTAAATGTTTTGCGCCAGCCCTTGCAACAATCTCGCGCGGACTGACTTGTCCAAAATGCAGATACGGCGATAGACGTGAACAACCATCGACAGCAGGCACATTACGTAACTCACCATAGCCCTCAATCGCTTGCGCTAAAAAACCATCAATGCGCTGATCCATCGATTGGGTACTGATAGACCAGTGCTCAGCCAACATCGACATCCATGGGCGTTGCGCTTTAGCTTTGACCTGATGCAGATCTGACTCCGCAGCCATCAACTTGCCTAACGATGATGAATCCACATTTTCATACGGCTCAGCAAAGCCATGCTTAAGCGCTGCTTTATAAAAAGGTGTAAACACACGATAAGGCGTTTCATCACCTTTCAACACTTCCCATGGCTCGACTAATAAATTACCCGGGAAGCTCGCTACCGCAATTCCGCCATCCTTTAATTGCTGTTTGAGTTCACTGTCACGCGCCATGATTTTTGGCTGGTAACAACGATTCCAATAGACAGCATCCGCTGATAACTCCCCCATCAATTTAGGCAGTATCTCTTTGGCATTGCCGCATCGATAGATTAGTTTTCCGACAAGCTGCTCAGTGAAGTCCGTCAGCGCCTCAAAGCGCCACCAATCAGAGGCACTTGGTGACGCAAGATCTGCTTCATCGATGTAAACAACAGCGACCTCATCATGATGACGTAAGGCATAGCTAAGCCCTGGGTTATCGCGTAAACGAAGATCGTTTCTACACCAAAAAATTGCCTTACTCATCAGGGACGTTCCAATAAAAAACCCGCGAAGCCTAAAGCATAGGCTACGCGGGTTGACTTTTATTGCGACTGAAAAGTCTTGGTCAAACGTTAACTTGCGTTAAGCATGCGCGAGGTCGCGTTTTCATCGTTAGTTGGACCATCATCAAGCAAATCACGCGCAAAACCTTCTTCATCAAAGTTTGCACCCAATAGCTTCACCACAGTACGCAAATCGATCTCTGCGTTTTCCAAACAAGTAGTCGCACCAGGCGATGGCGTGACATTAAAGATCAAACCCTCGCCGGTACTGATCTTTGACTCACCCATCAACAATTTACGGTTGTTCTTATCAATCAACTGCGGACGAACACCACCAACTTTGCTCGCAAAGGTCAGGTCTTTATAGGCCATATCCGGCACGATCTTGCGCGCATCTTTTAAAAACAGCGTTTTACGTAAGAAGGGAATCTCAAATAGAAAGTTCTTCGCCATGTAGTTACGAATGTCGGTCACCTTGAGCAGGTCGTACAACACATTCCATACCTTGATATCGAACTTAAACACCCGGAAGAAGTCTTTCATGGTCTGCCAGTTGTAACGCTCGAGCACCGGCAATACCAATGCCGTTGGTCCCCAACGGGTTTTACCAGGCACCATCACATCTGGGTCGCCATGGATGGCGGCAAATGGCAGCTTATCGTTTTGAACCGTGTACACCTTGCCGTTGAGTACTTGTGGGGTGAAGTAATAACTTCCCGCGACGGGCAACACCGAAAAGTGACGTCCAAAGCCCATTTGATGGGCCATTCGCAAGCTATGTCCGCCAGCACAAGCCACTAAGGTACGCGTCAGATAGCTCGTGTCTTCGGTTGTCACGCGATACATGCCATCGTCTTGTTTTTCGATCTTTACCACTTGCTGGTTATAGTGCACCTCCACCTCTTTACCTTCAGCTTTTTTCGCCTGACGGATGAAAGAACGAGATAAAGCCTCAAAATTCACTGCGGTGTATTCGTCTTCAGAACCCAAGGCCACAACTTCATCCTGTCGCAGTGTGCCTTTTGAATAGGCTACTGCCGGCTCAATACGCGCAATATCCTTGAGCTCCAACAGACGCATATTCGTGAAATGCGGTGAAAACACCTCAAATCGCTCACGCAGGCGCTGGCATTCTGACGCACCCACACCTAAAACCATCTTTGGATATTTGAAAATCAAATGATCAATATCGGGCTGCGCGGTGGCAAAACGCTCCACCATACGCGCCGCGCGCTTCACCTTTTGAGCCTTCTCGAGGGTGTAATTGGTTTCAATATCACCACAGTGAAGGGTCTGTGAGTTGTTGCTATGGAGTGAGTTCACACGAGCAGATGCGGCGTACTTCTCTAGCATGCCAATATGTTTGATATCACTGTATTTCGAGGCTAGATACAGCAATGCCGTGCCTGAAATACCGCCACCAACGATTAAAAGATCGAAAGGTTTACTCATCGATTTTTCTCCCTACTTCTACAGCATTGGACTCCGCAAAATTGGGGCTTTTGGCTCCACAGTCCTGGGGCATCCTTTGGATTTAGGAACCTGTATACCTATATATGTTGGGCATTGGGACTGAAAAAACGCCTGAATTGAAAAAAGTAAGACTTAAGTATTGACATATTATAAAATACTTATATACTTATATTTATTAGCTGATCAGTGGTTGGTCAGCGAAACACTTCTAAACAATTTTTTGAGGATTTAACAATGAAAAAGATCATCGCAATCGCAGCTATC
>CBFHYJ010000026.1:0-21764 GCA_965659945.1 Sedimenticolaceae bacterium
CAACATCCGTCTGCGGCAAAACTAACGCGGCGATTTGTCGAATACTTTCAGCAGAAAGCTCAACCGAGATAGATCCGCCCTGCCAATCAAAATAACAACGACGCATTCCCGCCTGATAACTCACTTGATCACTAATCACCGGTGCATCAATTTTAAGAAACAAACGCCAGAAATCAGCATGCCCAATACTCATGTCTTTTGAGATCAAAACAGGGGGGATCTGCGACAAAAAACTAACCGCCAGCAACTGGTGGCCAAATCGCCAACACATCACCCTCTTTCAAGGGCTCATCGCGCTTTTCTGGCGGCGTGAAAATACCGTTTACCACCACTAAGTGCGCCATCTCACGTGGAACACCGTAGGTATCGATCAAATCATGCGCAGAGGTACTTTCGGCAACATCTAAGGTGGCACGGTGACGTGAACTACCCGATGGCAAATGCCTCATTAATGAAGCGTAAAGTTCAAAATGTATTTGCATTGCTGGATCTCAATGATTTTTTATCACTATATCATTGACCCCAAAACTCAAGTCCAAAAAAAAGCCGCGCACTAGGCGCGGCTTAAATGCCTTAGGATTAAGCTAGTTAGATTTTTTAAGGCTTTCCACATCGGAATAAACCTTTCCTGAAGCCTTCATATCGTCGTACCAAATAGAATGGTGTTCTTTGGCCCAGTTCTCATCAACATAACCTTTAGTCATGGATTGAATTGAGCCTTCCATACCCGCAGTACCGATATAGATATGGCCAAAAGAGGCTATCAGTAAACCAACAGCAGAAACCGCATGTGCAATATGTGCCACTTCCATGACCTCACGGGTTTGACCAAAGATTGGAAAATCGAGGATGTAGCCAGAGATGGTGATCAAAATGCCGCCAAAAATAGCCAACCAGAACCAGGTTTTCTCACCCGCATTGTAAAAGTCTGAAGGTGGCGCATGCCCACCGAACATGCCGCCGCCTTTCAAAAACCAACCAATATCTTTGTAGGTATAGCCATTACCCTTCATGAACAGAGCAACAACACCCAAAATCGCAAATTGGAACAGTGGTCCTAGCCAGTTGTGACTGACTAGAGAAATAGTTGCCAAGACTGAAAACGCCTCGGGTCCCATAACAGGGAGTAGCGCAAATCGACCAAATAGCATGATCAATCCCGTAAATCCTAAATACAAAAACAGGATTGCCAAACTCCAGTGCGCAACACGATGATTGATGGAAAAGCGAGGGACTACCCTTCCTGACCAACCACCATCAATGCGTATGCGACCACGGATTAAATAAAACAGAACTAACGCTGCAACAACCAATCCAAAGCCTAGAGCTCCGGTGGGCACCAGCATTTCCATACGAAAATTCCGCCAGTCTTCCCCAGCTGAATTGATAAGGATGCCCCTCTCAACCCCTTTAATTTGAGTAACCCCAGTTGGTGGTTGATTGGTATCTGCACGACGGACCGCACGCCATAGCTCAGAGCCAGGGCTCGGAACATCAGGTGCCAAGGCAACGTCCTGACTTGGAGTAGCCGCACTTGCTGTTATGGGTAACAAAAAAGCTAAGAGCAAAAGAGGTATAAACATCTTTTGTAACATGCTGTTTGATACTAAAGAAGGCATTGGAGAGGACTCCCTGAAGAATGTGCCAGTAAGCGGAAGGAGTAATCGGCACATTACGTGCCGATTGTTAGTTAGTTTCCGTTAGCTCTTTTTATTAGCGTCGAGACTTGCTCGCTCGTAATTAACACCCCACTCCATTACAGAAGCGCCGCGATTAACTACGCGCTTACGATAGATGTCTGAAACAACGTCAGCATCACCAGCTAGCAAAGCCTTGGTAGAACACATCTCAGCACAAAGTGGCAACTTGCCTTCTGATAAACGGTTTGAGCCATACTTGGTGTGTTCTGCTGCACTACCATCCTCAGCTGGACCACCTGCACAGAAAGTACATTTATCCATTTTGCCACGTGACGCAAAGGCACCCACTTTAGGGAACTGTGGCGCACCAAATGGGCACGCGTAAGAGCAGTAGCCACAACCGATACAGGTATCCTTATCGTGTAACACCACACCGTCTTCTGTTGTATAAAAACAGTTAACTGGACACACTGCCGCACAAGGCGCATCAGAACAGTGCATACAAGCTACTGATAAAGAACGCTCACCAGGCTCACCATCTTTAATGGTGACAACGCGGCGTCTATTAACACCCCATGGAACGTCATTTTCATTTTTACATGCTGTGACGCACGCATTACATTCAATGCAGCGTTCCGCGTCGCAGTAGAACTTCATATTTGCCATGTTCTATTCTCCTTAAGCCTTAGAAATGCGACACAAAGTACATTTAGTTTCTTGCATTTGAGTAACGGAGTCATAACCGTAGGTCATGGCTGTGTTACACGCTTCGCCGAGCACATACGGATCCGATCCTGCTGGATATTTACCGCGTAAATCAGCGCCCTGGAAGTGGCCACCGAAGTGGAATGGTGTGAAAGCAACACCACTAGCAACTCTTCGAGTCACCATGGCTTTAACTTTGATCTTGGCACCTTCGGTACCTTCAACCCACACATCATCTCCATCTTTGATGCCTGCATTATTGGCATCACGAGGATGAATTTCGACGAACATGTCTTGTTGTAGTTCAGCAAGCCATGGGTTTGAACGGGTCTCATCACCACCACCCTCGTACTCAACCAAACGACCTGACGTCAAAATGATTGGATAATCTTTTGAGTAGTCTTTTGCCTGAATCGAACCGTAACGGGTTGGCAAACGCCAGAATGATTTACGGTCTTCGTAGGTTGGATACTTTTCAACCAAGTCGCGACGACTGGTATACAGAGGTTCACGGTGAATGGGCACAGGATCTGGGAAGGTCCATACCACGGTACGTGCCTTTGCATTACCAAATGGCGCACATCCGTGCTTAATGGCGACGCGCTGAATACCGCCTGACAAGTCAGTCTTCCAGTTCTTACCTTCAGCCGCTGCTTTTTCATCCGCTGTGAGGTCATTCCACCAACCGAGTTTTTTCAACATCTCGTGAGTGAATTCTGGGTAACCGTCCTTAATCTCAGAACCTTTGGAGTAGCTATTGTTGGCCAACAAGCTCACGCCGTTTCTTTCCACACCGAAACGAGCACGGAAGGTCAAGCCACCTTCTGCAACTGAATGGCTTGGGTCGTAGAGGTTTGGTGTACCAGGGTGCTTCATATCAGCCGTACCCCAACATGGCCAAGGCATACCGTAGAAATCACCGTCAGCAGGACCGCCTTCAGCCTTCAATGAGTCATAGTCAAAGGTTCCCCAGTTTTGCTGGTGCGTCTTTAAGCGCTCAGGGCTTTGGCCGGTGTAACCGATTGTCCACATGCCACGGTTAAATTCGCGGGTAATGTCCTCAATTAATGGCTCCTCGCCATTAATCTTCACGTGTTTAAACATCTCTTTATCGAAACCAAGCTTCTTGGCCAACAAATACATAATGACGTGGTCTGGCTTAGATTCGAATAACGGATCGATAACCTTGTCACGCCACTGGATTGAGCGGTTCGACGCAGTGACTGAACCATAGGTTTCAAATTGTGTTGTTGCTGGTAGCAAATACACACCATCGGTTCTGTCATGCATTACAGCCGAAACAGTTGGATACGGATCCACTACAACAAGCATGTCGAGTTTTTCGAACGCCTTCTTCATCTCAATACCGCGGGTCTGAGAGTTTGGCGCGTGGCCCCACATAAACATGGCACGGATATTATCTTTTTGCGCCACGTTGGCTTTGTCTTCCAAGACGCCATCGATCCAACGCGATACAGGAATACCTTTGGTATTCATAACCGCCACGTCTTTACCTTTAGCTTTTTCGTAGGATCCAGAATCAAAGCGACTCTTAACCCAATCAAGGTCAAGATCCCATACACGAGCCCAGTGACCCCATGAACCAGGAGCAAGGCCGTAGTAACCAGGCAAAGTATTCGCTAGAACACCAAGGTCAGTTGCACCTTGTACGTTGTCGTGACCACGGAAAATGTTAGCGCCACCGCCAGAAACACCAATGTTGCCTAATGCCAACTGGAACGCGCAGTAGGCACGCGTATTGTTGTTGCCAACTGTGTGCTGGGTACCACCCATACACCAAATGAAAGTGCCTGGACGGTTTTGAGCCATTGCTTTCGCAGCGGCATACACCTTGTGCTCTGGCACGCCTGTTACACGCTCAACTTCATCTGGCGTCCACTTAGCGACCTCAGCCTTAACTTCATCAAGGCCATAGACACGCTGGTTAATGTATTCCTTATCTTCCCATCCATTCTTGAAGATGTGATGCAACATACCCCAGATGATTGGCACGTCGGTACCAGGACGAATTTGCAAGAAATGATCCGCATGCGCTGCAGTACGAGTAAAGCGAGGATCGATAACAATGACAGGTGCATTGTTCTTTTCCTTAGCTTCAAAAATATGTTGCAGAGAAACAGGGTGCGCTTCCGCAGGATTTGAACCAATCAACAAGACAGCTTTGGAATGGTGAATGTCATTGTAGCTATTGGTCATTGCACCATAGCCCCAGGTATTAGCAACACCAGCAACCGTGGTTGAGTGACAAATACGCGCTTGGTGGTCTACGTTGTTAGTACCCCACATTGCCGCCATCTTGCGGAACATGTAAGCACCTTCGTTATTGCTCTTGGCGGAGCCCAAAAAATAGACAGAATCAGGGCTAGATTCTTGGCGGATCTTGAGCATTTGATCGCCGATCTCATTGATCGCCTGTTCCCAAGATACCTTTTCCCACTTACCATTAACCAACTTAGTTGGGTACTTCAAGCGACGCTCGCCATGACCGTGCTCACGCAAGGCTGCACCTTTGGCACAGTGGGTACCTTGGTTAAACGGGTGGTCTTGAGCTGGCTCTTGACCAGTCCATACACCATTTTGAACTTCCGCAATAACGCCACAACCTACAGAGCAGTGCGTACAGACTGTTCTTACTTCTTTTACAGCGCCAGCACCTTTGGCCTGAGCAGCTTCTGCCTTACGCATCATGCCAGGAGCTAAGCCTGATGCCAGAGCAGTACCACCAGCCAAAATACCTGAGTGACGCAAGAAATCTCGACGAGAGATACCGTTGCCAGTCTTTGAAGTTGACGCTTTATCGAGATCTAGGTTGACCTCAACTTTGTTGGATACTTTTTTAAGTTTCATTCCTGTCTCCAGATCGCGTTATTAGCGAGAAGCGTTCTTGTAATAGGTCAAAATATGCTGAGAAAGGTGATAGCCCTTCTGCTTCTTTTCTGGCTCAGCATCTTCTGGTGATGACATCGCAACAGATGGAACAGCTACCGATGCCGCAGCAGTGCTAGCGCCTATGCCAGCCTTCTTTAAGAAACTGCGTCGTGATTCAGAAATTTGTTGCTTATCTTTTTTCATTAAGAAGGCTCCTTAAATTGCTCTTCGCTTGGGCTAACGCATAGGTGCTAGCTACTTCATATATTTAAGCAACAGGTGCGCCAACTTTTTAATGAAATAAATCGCAATAATGGAAAGAAACAACTAAACCTGATGTATTTTTTTGTCCCAATCGCTCACCTTGGGTCAAACTGTCGTTGAGCCTAAGGACAGAAATAACGGGTGCGACAAAAAGAACCACTTTAGGTACAACGCATGCTTTGCCTACCTTAAATGATGAAATGCTCTGCTTAAGCCGTCAGGTTTAAGTACTGAGATTCAATTGCAACAAACGCCGAACCTAAACGCGCAACCGATCTATAGAAAGTTGCAGTTTCAGCCACACTGAGATCTTTCATGAAATCTTTAGCCCATGACGAAATATGCGTCTCGAAAAATAACCGCTGCTGCTCCTGCGGAGCCCCTTCATAAATAAGCATGGCCATAACTTCCATCAGGGCTGCAATGTGATCTTCAGGTTCGTGAACATCATCACTGCGCTCAAAACCTAATTTCGCCAAATCTGCTCTGAGTTGACCCAATGGGCGCTCCATAAGAAATCCGGTTTGATACCAAGACCCATACGGCACCAACTCACCACGTCCAAGACCTATGAATAGCTCATGAAATTCTTCTTTTAAACGTTGTGGATCACTGTGCTTTGCAGCAAGAACCAGAGTATTAACCGCTGCACCAAGTTCACTCTTTTGATCTGTAGTATCTAAAGACAAGCAATACGCTAAAACATCGGAATCGGGTGCGTTACGAAGAAGACCAGCTAACAGACTGTAGAAAGCAGCTCTTCTTGCTTGGTCTGAGGACTCTACCGTTGCTACATTAACAACATCATTTTTAACTTCAGTGTTTTGCATTTTTAAGAGCGTCCCTTGTCTGGTGAGTAAGTCGTTTGCTTGCCCAAACTAGCTTGCATCGCATCTGAATCCTGTACTGCATCGACCACACGACAGTCTTCACACATTTTTAGTCGATTCTTGGCCCTTTCAGATTGAAACATCGCATGGCCTGCAAGCTTTTCTAAAATATTCCCAATGGTCTTATGTGTAGCGAAGGGCGTGCCACAAGAAATACAGCAAAAAGGCTCTTCTTCATAAAGTACCCGCTTTTTATTTCTTTCCTCACGATCAAACAATAAACGTGGCGATATCGAGATGGCATTTTCAGGGCACGTGGAAACGCACATACCACACTGAAGGCAATTGTTTTCAACAAAGAATAGCTGAGGTATTTCATCGCCAGTATGCAGCGCCTTACCCGGACAAACACCTACACAGGATAGACATAGTGTGCATGAGTCTGCGTCAACCATAGCGGTACCAAACGGGGCACCCGAACCAAGGTAGACCTCTGAGCTTTTGTTTGGCGCATGCTCAGCAAGGTGGTCAATGGCAAAAAACATCGATTCACGTTTGTTACCAAATGCCATGAAAGTACCCAAAGGCACTGATGGCATTTTCACCTCATCTCCAGAATCATCATCTGATGTGTAATAACAGATCGCAGAGGATGAATAGCCAAGTGCATCCAGGATGTCATCTTTGACCGATAATTGTTCGTCAAGTGCGGCCTTTACCGACATAGGTAGCGTATCGCCTTTAATTAAAAGCACCTTACGCGCACCATAAGCTAAAGCAGATAACCATACCTCAAGACCCACTGAGGCCAGCTCTTCTACCATCAGAGATAATCGGTGAGGGGATTGCAGTGGTGCTATATCCGCATCACTCTCGGCAAAAACAACTAATTCGGGATCAGTGCCACCCTCTTCTAAATAGGTAGCAAGCATCTTACGAATTCTGTTTAGGGTGTCCTCAGATTTTGGATACGCATAGCGCATGGCACCACTCGGGCAGACGGTGGCACAAACACCTCCGCCCTGACAGAGATTAGGATTTACTTGAACTTGCTCACCAATTGAAATAATTGCATCAGCAGGACATGCATCTATGCAGCGCGTACAAGCCACATTGCCAGACCTAGCATGCGCACATCGATCAGCGTCGTATGAAAAATATTTTGGCTTTTCGAAGGTGCCCACCATGCCATCAAGCTCTAACCATGCAGCATCTAGAGAATCTTGATCAGGATTGAAGTACCAATAACCGGGTGGCGGCAGTTCGCTTTTGAGCAGCGGCGATGCGCCTAGATCCATCACCATATCGGTTTCTATTAGCTGGTAGTTGTGTTTTCCCTTCTCACCAATTTCTATGCGAAACGCACCAAGGTGGCCAGTAATCTTTAGCTCTCTAGCCGCAAGCGGCGTTGTAGGCACACCAAGCTCATCACAATCGTCCGTAAGTAACACTTCCGCCTGCAATGGCTTTTCTAGCCGCGTAGCAAACCATTGTGCTTGCTCTCCGCCAACCACAAGGACTTTTCCGTGCGATTCATATTTCACCAACCCTGTTGGTGTCACCTGAACATCGTTTAAAGATGCCATTGCCACGTTACGGGCACGTTGATTACGCGATTCAGCCAAAGAAAGTTCGTTATCTGCCATGGTGTATCTCTTTTTCTTCTATTGCTATAACTTCAGTGCCGTCAGATTGATCTAGGGCTAGAGGTTGCTCTTGCTCATCGAGTGATAATGTTTCTTCATTTTCAACATCATCCTCATCATCTAAGGCGAGCGATTCTTTCAGTTTTTCAGCAGCGCGACGTGCCTCAACTTCAATTTGATGCTTCATATCGCTTGTTACAATGTCACCAAGCAATTCAAATTTGGTGAAGTCTTCTGCATATTCATCTAACTCAGAAATAACGTTGAACTGAGGCGAATGAAATAATTTTCTCAAGGCCGCTTTACGCAAGGTCTCACTCACCTTGCTCGACATAAAGCCACTGTAATCTGAGTCTTCATTCAATGACTCTAATGGCGGCATATCCTCATCAGTCAACTCAGGCTCTTGAACAACCTCTTCAACAGCGACTGCATTTAGTTTCTCTTCCTCTTGTCTTGCTTCGACTTTTCGTCGGCTGAAGCGCTGAAAGAAAGACTCACCTTCTCGCTGGTCATCAATGTCTTTTTGATTAACATCAGACATAGGGTTTAGCCTTGCACTTCCTGCGCCGTCCAATCACGCAGCTTTCTTTTTGTCTTTTTTTCAGGGAAATAATTGGCTATCACAAACGCTTCAGTCCAACGATAAAGTTCCGGTGGAACATCTACCGCAAAAACCTCATCTTCGCCCTCGAGGAAGGCATGTGCTTCATCAAAGCTCATGGTGATATGAAAAGCCTCAGGGCATCCCCCATCGTCAACTGGATGAGCAAGCACATAGGCTCTTGGCGTGTCGCTCATTAAGTTAAAGTAATAACTTTCACACTCATCCGCGTACAAAGTGACTTCAAAGCCACCAACCATAAACCAGGCTGTATCACCCTCTTCTCTCACCAATCGAGGCTCTTCAGTTTCTGGATGACGACCAACCGCAATACCCGTGGCAGTCCAGACATAATCTACCCACTGACTAGATGCAACGCGGCGCTCCATAACTACCGCAACGGGGAAACTTCCCGGTAGATTCTCTAAATTCGCAACTGAATCAGACATTTCAATCTTCTTCTAAAGTAAGTACTTTTCTTACAGTGCAATTACCGCACCAATTTTTCACTCATTAAGAAATAAAAGGCCTAACGCAACATAAACACCTAAATTAACCGCTTCATACAGTATTTGAATTGAGCAGTTGGTACATAAAGTCCCAAAAAACTGGCGTCAGAGCGACAAAACACTCCAATGCACATCTATGAAATATCCCAAGACCCCGAAATAACGCACTTAACGTAGTGGGAACGTTTTTTGCAGCACTCTCAAAAAAGTATGTGTAAACAGGATTGAATGTGTCTGAAAGTTTAAAAGAATCATTAACTGACCGTTTTGGCAGAACAGTTGATTATTTGCGCATCTCGGTTACCGATCGTTGTGATTTACGATGCGTTTATTGCATGTCTGAAAACATGACTTTTTTACCCCGTGAACAACTACTTACCTTAGAAGAAATCATTCAAATTGGACGCTGTTTCACAGAACTAGGCGTTAGCAAAATTCGCATTACCGGCGGTGAGCCACTGCATCGCAGAAACATACTTTCTGTTTTTGAAGCCTTCGGTGAGCTTGACGGCCTTGATGATCTCACCCTAACAACCAACGGCACTCAACTACACCGTTTTGTCAAACCACTTGCTGATGCAGGTGTTACTCGCGTCAATATCAGTTTGGACACCTTAGATGCGGATCGCTTCAAAGCTCTCACGCGAAATGGAGATATTGAAAAAGTCTTTACCGGCATCGATACCGCACAGGATGTTGGTTTTAAACGCATAAAACTAAATGCAGTAGTTTTAAAAAATCGAAACCATGATGAAGTTTGTGCGCTCGTCGAACATGCGATCAAACGAGGCATCGACATAAGCTTTATCGAAGAAATGCCTCTCGGTGTTATCGGTGATCACGACCGAGAGGAGTGCTACTACTCTAGCGATGAAATCCGACGCGACTTAGAGAGGCAATTCGCTTTATTACCCACCACTGAGACAACTGGTGGACCATCACGTTATTACAGAATTGCCAACGAGCAATCTCGAGTCGGTTTTATCTCTCCTCATAGCCACAATTTCTGTGACACCTGCAATCGTGTTCGATTAACTGCTGAAGGACGACTACTCCTTTGCTTAGGCCAAGAACACAGCGTCGATCTACGCGCCGTTGTTCGCGCTAATCCAGGCGATGATGCCGCTTTAAAACAGGCCATTCGTGAAGCAATGGAAATAAAACCTTTGGGCCATGATTTTGATCTTTCGGCAAAACCAGTCATCTTTAGACACATGAACCACACTGGGGGTTGATGGCGATGTCAGTAATAAACACACCTAAAAAAAATACCTATCGCCCAGAAATGACCAATGAGGGGCTAAAGCCTTCTCATGAAGTTATTGCGATTGATGAATATGCCCAACAGCAAGCTGGCATGATCGCCGGAGAACAAGCTTTAACGGTTTACATCGATGACAAAGAGATTGTCACTCTGATGACATTGGGCACCCATCCTGAAATATTGACACTGGGTTATCTCGCTAACCAACGTTTAGTGCCGTGTCTTGAATCAGTCGATTCTGTCAGCGTTGACTGGGAAAAAGCAGAAGTCAAAGTGAACACCTTTGAGCGCATTAGTGATCTCGATGAAAAACTGAAGCACCGCACTGTGACCACAGGCTGCGGCCAGGGGACTGTGTTTGGACGCATAGGTGAAGAGCTAGAAAAAATACGTCTTCCTAAAGTATCTATCAAGCAATCTCAAATTTACCGCTTGCTCTCTCAAATAAATGATCACAATGAGGTTTATCAAAAGGCAGGCGCTGTTCATGGCTGCGCTTTATGTCGCTCTGATGAAGACAGCTCCGAAGTGAATATATTTGTAGAAGACGTCGGTCGGCACAATGCAGCTGACGCAATCTGCGGTTTTATGTGGCTCAATGCCATAAACGGAAATGACAAGTGGTTCTATACAACGGGGCGACTCACTTCTGAAATGGTCATCAAGGTTGCGCAGATGCAGATTCCTGTCTTGCTTTCTCGATCTGGGGTTACCCAAAAAGGGCTGGAACTTGCTCAAAAAATAGGCGTTATTTTGATTGCCCGAGCCAAAGGTGATCATTTTTTAATCTACAACGGGGCTGATCAAATTGACTTTGATTCGGTACCGGTCATAAAGCCTCACTCATTGAAGCGAAATACAAATAACAATAAGCAAACCGCTCCATCCGTGAATATGCTTGCTGCACAATCAAGTTGAGTTTGAATCATGTCTGCTGTTATCGCGTCACATTCTGATACTTACATGAGCGTTAAGCAGGTCGCTAGCTATCTGCAGCTCAATGAGAAAAAAATCTATGCTTTAGTGAGTGAAGGACTGATTCCCGCTACCAAGATTACTGGCAAATGGATGTTTCCTCGCGAACTCGTAGATCGATGGATGATGGATTCCTCACATGGCGGACTCTTTACGGATCGAATGGTTATCGCTGGCAGCGACGACCCTCTACTCCAACGTGTCTTAACAATTTTTGCTCGGGATATCAACACGCATGCTCAAGTAAGTTATACACCCACCGACACAAGGCTTGGCCTTGAGTTACTTCAAGCAAATCGAATTGATGTTAGCGCTATTCACTGGGGACCATTGAAAGAAAGTCACTTACGTCACCCAGCCCTTTTGCGTCAGCATTCTCACCATAGAGACTGGGTTCTGATCCGTGCGTTCTCAAGAGAACAAGGACTCATTGTTCGCCCAGAGATTGCTGAAAAGCATGACGATATTGAATCCTTACTCTCTGCAGATTATCGTTGGGTTGAACGCCAAGCTGGCGCAGGCGCACAGCGACTTTTTTTAGAGATAAGAAAAAATTTCGGCATTAACACACCCTTTAATGCCACAACTAGCGCGTTATCCGAAAGAGAAGCCGCAAGCGCCATCAATCTGGGGCTTGCCGATGTCGCCCCAGGAGCAAGATCCGCCGCAACAGAATCCGGCCTTGGGTTTATCTCATATGGTCACGAGGCCTTTGATCTGGCTCTACCGAGAAACATGTGGTTTAGACGCCTGTTCCAAGATCTCTTAAGCCGACTTCAATCAGGCGAAACACGCCAAACTGCCGACTTACTTGGCGGTTATGATTTCTCTCAATGCGGTGAGCTTGTCTGGGGTGAGGAATAAGCAAGTTTTAGGCTTGCTCTGACTCCCATTGGTGACACTTTCGCTCTAAGGTCTTACGAGACACACCCAGTCGTCGGGCAGCAGCAGATTTATTACCGCCCTCAAGTGAAAGCACACGAAGAATGTGTCTCTTTTCGACTGACTCAAGTGTTAAATCATCCTCATCGCCAGATGATGTTTCATTAACATGCGCCACTGCTCCACATGAAGTCACACCTTGGCTTGGATGTTGATTTAATAGCAAACAGCGCTCTATAACGTTCTTGAGTTCACGAATATTACCTGGCCAGTCGTACTGACTAAGCCGATCAATTTCAGCTTGAGTAATCTTAGGATCAGGAATCCCCAAATCAGCTGCAACCGCTTTAGCAAAATGATCAACAAGCAATGGTAAATCACTTATGCGTTCGCGTAACGCAGGCATTCGAATACTTAACACGTTTAATCGATAGTAAAGATCTTCACGAAAATTACCTTTTTCAATTTCTGACTGTAAATCTCTATTTGTTGCAGCGACGATACGCACATTTACAGAGCGTTCTTTATTGCCGCCAACGGGACGAACCTTTCTATCTTCCATGACGCGAAGTAATCGAGTTTGCATCGCCATTGGCAACTCGCCGATTTCGTCTAAGAATAAAGTTCCGCCATCCGCATAAGAGAACAAACCCTCACGGTCTTTCGTAGCACCCGTGAAGGCACCTTTAACATGGCCAAACAATTCACTTTCGAGAAGTTCTGGTTGAAGTGCACCACAGTTTATTGGCACAAATGATCCCGTACGGCCACTTTGATTATGGATGGCTCTTGCCGCCAGTTCTTTACCTGTTCCAGATTCCCCATGAATTAGGACCGTAGAAGGCATTGGTGCAACTCGTTTGATAATTTCACATGTCTCTTGAAGAATTTCGCAACCGCCCACAATGCCATGCTCATGGTCTAATTCTTTTGCTTGTCGACGAAGAACATAACCTTCACGTTGCTGCCTTTGACGCTCAAGACTTCTATCTATAGAAGCAAGTAAATCGTTAGTATCAAAAGGCTTAATAAAAAAATCAGATGCGCCCGCTTTTAACGCCTCTACGGCATAGAGCTGATTAGATACAGAAGAAAGACAGATCACAGCAGTAAGCGGGTCATCTTCTGTAAGTCGATTAATCCAATGTCCATTGTTATCAGGTATGAAATGGATACCTGTAATCACAAGATCAAAGTTATAACGCGAGAGTAGTTCTTCAGCAGATTGATAGTCTTCAGCAATTTCAACTAGCCCAAAGACATCACTTAAATTATCCGTTAGTGATGAAAGAAGGTCCTTATCCTCATCAACAATGAGGACGGAGTTCATTTTATGAGTGCTTACCTCTTTAACAGCGTGTGAGTGAGCATTTGATTTGAGCTCTTCAAGAACCCTTTCTGATGTGGCTGACATTTTTTATTTCTTTTTATTTTCGTAATGCATAATTACAGATATGCGCTAAGAAAATCGTAAAAAAACAACGCTATTTACGAATCCCCCCCTCAACTAAGACCCCAAGAAAATGGTACAGACTGTCTCAATCAGGGAATTGACTTTGGTTCAATTTGTCTCAAACACAAGTAAAAATTTTTTATTCTCTCCGCATCCTGTCCATAACAAACCGTATTTTCAGGGAATTCCTACAGATACATAAGATGGCACCTTATTTGCTGTGTTTTTAAAGTACTTTAATCATTAGTTTCTTATGAGCGTTACCCCAGAAAACATTACCGCATTAATATTAGCTGGTGGAAAAAGCAGTCGCATGGGTCAAGACAAGGGGCTTCTACCCTTTGGAAATAGCATCATGGCTGGCCACGTTATTGAACAGATCCGCCCTCAAGTTGGTCGCATACTAATCAGCGCTAATCGCAATCAAGACCAATACGCCAAACTTGGGCACAAAATAATTGGTGATCCGATAGAGGGCTTCCAAGGGCCTCTCGCTGGATTTTTAGCCGGCCTAGAAGCAATTCAAACTGATTACTTAATAACCCTGCCTTGTGACGGACCCTTTGTGCTGAGTAATTACGTAGAAAGAATGGCCAAAGGTTTATTCAAAGCATCCGCTGATATTGCTGTTGCCCATGATGGCAAACGTTTACAGCCAGTCCATGTTTTGTTGCATCGAAAAGTCACTGGAGAATTAAAAGATACTCTTGAGCAAGGTGAGCGAAAAATTGACAGGTGGTTCCCGCACCACGCATGGGTAACTGTAGATTTTAGCGATGCTCCACAGCAATTCGATAACATCAATACGCCAGAAGACTACAAATCTGCTAGTGGAGCTGAAGTCGCGTGAGCAATCCTTCCCAAATTCAGTTCCCTAAGCCCATGATCGGTTTTGCGGCATACAGCGGCACTGGCAAAACCACCCTTCTACTTAAACTTTTACCCCTCCTGAAACAAACCGGTCTACGTATCGGCATGGTTAAGCATGCGCACCATGACATTGAAATGGACTATCCGGGAAAAGATAGCTACGAACTACGCAAAGCAGGCGCTGATGAAATGCTGATCACCGGGGCTAATCGATGCGCTTAGATTCATGAATGTAGCGACCCAAGTCATGAACCCACACTTGAAGAAACCTTGGCGCTTCTCAATCCAGAAAGATTAGACTTGGTTCTAGTTGAAGGATTTAAAGCTGCCGCTTTTCCCAAAATCGAACTTCATAGACCATCCTTAGGAAAACCTTTAATTCACCCCAGTGATCCAAATATCGTTGCGTTTGCTTGTGATGACGAGGCCAACATTCCCAATCAAGCGCTCCCCAAGCTAGCCCTCAATGCCCCTGAAGCGATCGCAACCTTTATCCTTAATTATTTTGGGTTAAAAACCTCGAATATTTTCGCATTGCACGAAACTAAATCAGCTTAGATCGTTCACAATAGAACTTTCCGAGTAACGATTGTTAGTGCTTCTTATGAAAAAAGTATTTTTTGCTTTAGGTCTTATCGTTTTTTCTTTTCCAGCTATGGCTGAAATGGCTGAGCGTTCCACCTTTAAGGTTATCGATAACAACACCTTTAAGTACTCAAGCCGTATTGACCATATCTTTTCGCATGACGACAACAATGTCGAAATTGATCGCTATTTAATGCTCGAGAATTTTTTGCATAGCAATGGCTATTGCCCAAAGGGCTTTTCCATTGAAGAGCGGAAAGTTGTGCTCACCACCCCACCACATGATGGCGAGCTTCAGTATTTGGTGAAGTGCAATTAATTAAAACGGCCACCACCAAGGCGAGCCTAGATTGTCTTCGCAGCGTTTTAACTGTTCACTGTAGCGCTTAGCGTTAGCCTCAACCTTTCTGGCCACCCCTATCAACCACTTTTTCTTGTTGTAGGTTTTACGCTTCCAGCCACCGTGACCTTCGTGGTACGCCAAATATTGGTTATACGCATCCCATTTAGAGATACCCAAGGTCTTTTGCGACACCGTGCTGTACCAACCCATAAAGTCGACTGCATCAGCATAATCATCACGATCGGCGCCCCAGTTGCCGGTTTTGCTCTTATACCAGTCCCAGGTGTCATCTTTAACCTGCGCATAGCCATAGGCACTCGATACGCGCCACCACATCGGAATTCCTAAGAAGGTATCGCGCGGCGGCGCAGCATCGTGCTTAAAGCTCGACTCTTGACGCATGATGGCCAGCTGCACATGCAATGGCAGACCGTATTTCTTTTGCGCATCTTTAGAGGCGTCATACCAATCTGGCTTTTCTTCAAAAATTCGGCAGGCATTCTCTTGGTTCGATGGCGGCGTCGTGCTGCAACTTGCCAATAAAAGCGCAAACAGCCCGGTAATCAGTAACTTCATCATCTGATTTTAACAATCAACCAAGGGAAATAACGAGCCAAAACCCACAAACAAAAAAGCCGTGCTCAATGAGCACGGCTTTTACGCTAAACAGCGGCGGCTTATGCCAACGACAAGTTAGTCGCTGCCTGCTTGCCACGCTCTTCAGTGATCTCGAAGTTAACGACTTGATTGTCGACCAACTTATCGATGCCAGAACGCTGCAGCGCAGAGATGTGAACAAACACATCCTTAGAGCCATCATTAGGAGCGATAAAACCAAAACCTTTGGTCATATCGAAGAATTTTACTTTACCAGTAATCATAAATTTATCCGTATAAAACGTATTTTTCGGCACACGAAATGCGCACCGTTCTAAACGTAATCAAGAAATCAACAAGCTGAGAGAGTGCGAAACGCACGGAAACAGGCGGGACTCAAAAATTAACCCGTTTATTAGAGCACAGAGAACTAGCGGTTCACAAATAAAGAATTCAGTCTTAGCGACTATAAAAGCCAGATATGACAACGCCTTACCGAAGCAAGGCGTTATACATGCTTGGTAGCGGGGAGCATCAAGTGCCTAATCAGACAAATAAAGATCCTATTTCATCAAACCAGCTTTGACAGTAATTAATTGCTGCAGCGGCAGAATTTCAGTCAATTCTTTCATTTTTCGCAAAACTCCGATGACTTTTTTAATAAACCTAACTAAGGTTAATAAAGTCTAACTAGGGAGTTGGCATGATTAGAGATTTCTTATGGGGTCGTTACACCCTTCTCTCAGCATCAATAATCATCGGCATTCACGCATCAGCAAAATTAATTACAAGCCCTTCCCCTTTGTGGGCTATAACCGGTTTTATATTTTTAAGCTTTTCTGCCCTTGGCGTTGTTGACTTGTTCAACAAACAACACCCTGTAAGGCAGAACTACCCTTTATTAGGAAGATTACGTTACTTTTTTGAGAGCATCAGACCTGAATTGCGGCAATACTTTTGGGAGGATGATGACGACGAACTTCCCTATTCTCGTAATCAGCGCGCGCTGATCTATCAACGATCAAAAAACTTTACCGCCACTCGGCCATTTGGATCCATAAGAGGATTTTACAAAGACGGACACTCATGGCTTGCCTCATCCTTATGCCCAATAGATATTGAGAACAAAGATTTTAGATTCAATGTAGGCAAGGGCAAAAATGCCTATGGCATGTCTTTTTTAAATATCTCCGGCATGTCCTTTGGCGCCCTATCCCCCACAGCCATCACATCACTTAGCAAAGGTGCAAAACTCGGTAACTTTGCGCTTAACACTGGTGAGGGCTCGTTATCCAAATATCATGAATTAGGTGGCGGCGATCTCGTATGGCAAATATCAACGGGCTATTTTGGCTGCCGCACACCTGAAGGACGATTTTCCGATGAGTTATTTCAAGAGAAGGCCAGCCTACCTTCAGTAAAAATGATCGAAATTAAGCTTAGCCAAGGTGCGAAACCTGGGCATGGCGGTATGCTCTTGGCACCCAAGGTGACGGCAGAAATAGCAGCGACTAGAGGTATAGAGATTGGCAAGGATTGCATCTCGCCCGCGAAACATTCTGAATTCTCCACACCAAATGAATTACTTGATTTTGTTACTCACCTTCGAAAGTTAAGCGATGAAAAACCCATCGGGATTAAACTGTGTGTTGGCCACCCCTGGGAGCTAATCGCTTTAATTAAAGCCATGTATATGCGTGAGCTATACGTGGACTTTATTACCGTAGATGGCGCGGAAGGTGGCACAGGCGCAGCTCCTGTTGAATTTGTTGACCACCTTGGCACACCGCTTAGGGATGCTGTTGTTTTTGTTGATAATACTTTAAGAGCTGCTGGTTTAAGAGGAAAAATACACATTGGCGCGTCAGGTAAATTAGTCAGCGCCTGGGACATGATTCGCCTATCAGCCATTGGGGCTGATTGGATCAATATGGCTCGTCCTTTTATGTTCTCTCTTGGATGTATACAAGCTAGAGATTGTTCTTCTGGCAACTGCCCTACCGGCATCACAACAATGAATCCAAAAAGATACAACGCACTTGATGTTGAATCACGCGCAAAACGGGTTGCCAATTTCCACCACAACTCATTAGAAGCCGTTGCCGAAATGCTAGGTGCAGCTGGGATAGATCATCCATTGAAGTTAAATCGTAGCCATGTAGCAAGACGACTCTCTAGCAGCGAAATAAAACTAGCCGATGATGTTTATCCAAAAGTTACCAATAACGCGCTTAATAACAATGGCATCATTGAAGATGTAAGAATCTTAAAATATTGGGATGTGGTGTCTGGCGACAGCTTTGAAATTAGTAGCTCATAAGGGTGCGCCAGAAATGACAACGCCTTACCGAAGTAAGGCGTTATACATGCTTGGTAGCGGGGGCAGGATTTGAACCTACGACCTTCGGGTTATGAGCCCGACGAGCTGCCAGACTGCTCCACCCCGCATCTGACTAGGCTGCGCATTATACATATAACCTTTTTCTAATCAAGCTTTGGCTAGAGCTATTCGTCAACTTCCCCGTCCCACTCAATTCGGTAAAGATCGCGCCTGCGGTCCAGGTAGTTCCTCACCGAACCCTCGTTTTGCAGCTCTTGTAGCTTATTCAGATCGACATCAACGATAAGCGTCATTTCGGTATTTGGGGTGGTTTCAGCCATGATCGCATCGTGCGGGAAGGCAAAGTCGGATGGCGAAAACACCGCACTCTGACCGTACTGAATATCCACGCTATCAACCTGCGGCATATTACCAACGCTACCCGAAATAGCGACATAGCATTCATTCTCAATAGCCCTCGCCTGCGCACAACGACGAACGCGTAAATAGCCGTTTTTGGTGTCCGTCCAGAAAGGCACGATCAAAATCTGCATCTCATGTTCAGAGAGCAATCTTGAGAGCTCAGGGAATTCAACGTCATAACAAATCAGCACACCAACACGACCGAAATCGGTCTTGAAGAGATGCAGTTTATTACCGCCCTGCATAATCCACGCTTTTTTCTCGTGCGGTGTTGGGTGAAGCTTGCGCTGCTCTTCGATCTGACCGTTACGCTTACACATGTAGGCAATGTTGTAGAGCTCATCATCGGCTTCATCAATCACCGGCATTGAACCAATCACCACGTTAATGTTGTAGCTGACTGAGAGCTTTGACACGGCCTCAACAATGGTGGAGGTATAACCGGCAAGGTAACGAATCGCATCTACCGATGTCTTATGCTCTTCCAGACCCATCAATGGTGCATTAAAAAACTCGGGGAAGATCGCCACGTCACAACGATAATCAGACAAAGCATCGATGAAATATTCTACCTGTTGCAGCAAATCATCAATGCTATTGAGCCTGCGCATTTTCCATTGCACACAGCCCAATCGTGCAGTGGTCTTTTGTGCACCGAAAAGTTTTGCTTTGGATGGGTCGTAGTAAATATTCGGCCACTCTAACAAGGTGGCAAAACCTTTAGATTCTTTATCCTCTGGCAGGTAGCCGGTGAGCACCTGTTTAACGTCAAAATCATTACTCAACTGGAAAGTCAAAATCGGGTCATAGAATTCTTTGCTCTTAACCTTTTTGATGTATTCCTGCGGAGACATGTCTTTTGCGTGTTGCTTGTAACCCGGGATACGACCACCCGCCACGATGGCACGAAGGTTAAGGTTGGTACAAAGTTCTTTACGCGCTTCGTACAAACGGCGACCCAAACGCATATCGCGATAATCAGGATCCACAAAGACGTCAACGCCATAGAGAACATCACCATTCGGATCATGCGTGGTGAGATAGGCGTCGCCTGTGATCTCATCGTAGGTATGGTTATCGCCAAACTTGTCGTAATCCACCACAACAGCAAAAGCAGCTGCGACAACTTTGCCGTTGTCAGCGATACAGATCTGCCCTTCTTTAAAAACTTTAAGCATTGAGCGGAATTTCCGCTCAGGCCAACCACCACCCATGCCTGGGTAGACACGGTCCATGATGTTTTTTATATCTGCGTAGTCGTCTAGTTCTAGTCCACGCAGTTTTAACTGGTGCTCTAAACCATCAGGCGTTGTGGTATCGGAAGTCATAACTCACCCTAAAAAGAGACATGCATATCTCATAGATTATGCGACCTAAAATCAGCTTCGGGTGAGATTTATTGCACTCGAACGAGGTCGGCGAGGTAGCGGCCTCTGCCAACCAAATTTGAGTGATTTATTTAACCAAATGCAGCGCGGCAGACGGTGTACAACGCGGTGGGGAACATGCCCAAAACCAGCATCGAAATGCCGTTGATCGACATGGCAACATGCGAGTCCGCTGAGATCTCTAGCAGCTGATCATCAGCCGGCTTATCGAAGTACATCGTTTTGATGGCACGTAGGTAATAGAAAGCACCAATAACCGAGAAGAAGACCGCCACCAAGGCCAACCACACTAGATCAACGCGAATGATCGACTCCAGCACAAACCACTTAGCAAAGAAACCAACAGTTGGTGGAACACCTGCCATTGAGAATAGGATCAAGGCCATCATTGCCGCCAACCAGCCACTACGCTCATTCAAGCCTTTAAGGTCATCGAGGTTTTCAGCATCAAAGCCACGTCGACTAATCATTGCCAACACACCGAAGCCACCAACTGCAGTGAGTGCATAGACCACGGTATAGAATAACGCAGCACCATAACCATCATCGGTACCGGCGATGAAGCCTAAAAAGATAAAACCAACATGCGAGATGGTTGAGTAAGCCAACATTCGCTTAATGTTGTGCTGAGCAATGGCCACCAAGTTACCAATACCCAGAGAGATAACCGCCAGAATCATCAGCATTTCTTGCCACTGAGTGAACAAAGGCGCCAAACCATCGACAAGCAAGCGCAGTGTCAGTGCAAATGCGGCAATTTTTGGCGCACTACCTAACAGCATTGTGACGGCCGTAGGGGCACCGTGATACACATCAGGCACCCACATATGGAATGGCACAGCACCGAACTTAAAGCCAACACCCATAATGATGAATACCAGGCCAAACACAAGAATATCTTCTTGAATATTACCCTTCACGATCGCGGCACTGACCTCGGCAAATGAGAGTGAACCGGTCGCACCATAGAACAGCGAAATACCATAAAGAAGCAAGCCAGACGCCAACGCACCCAGCACAAAATACTTCATCGCTGCTTCCGCGCCGCCCATCGAATCGCGGTTAAATGCTACCAATGCGTACATCGAAAGTGCCAGTAGCTCTAAACCAAGGTAGATAGTGATGAAGTTATAGGCGGACGACATGATCATCATGCCCAACACCGAGAACAAAGCTAGCGTGTAGTACTCACCACGATAGATGCCTTGCTGCACTAGGTAATCTTTGGCATAGATCATGGCAAAGCCAGTCACCGTCAAGATACCCATCTTCATCACGTCCGCGACTGCATCCCGCACAAAACTTCCCTCAAAGCTCACAACCGGCTCACCGGCGGTCGCAATGATGGTCGCCCCTGTCACAATCAAAGCCACTAAGCTCAGGGCATAGGTTACTAAGCGAGTGCGCTCAGTAAGGAAAAGATCCACGATCAATACAACACAAGCGGCCACGAGCATAACTATCTCGGGCATCACTGGGATAAAGGTGCTCATTTCAAATTGCATAATGTTTCACCACAAGCCTTTAGAGCTTGCTTACTCCAATATGTTGAACCAAGTTATGGATAGACGCATCCA
>CBFHYJ010000027.1:0-20586 GCA_965659945.1 Sedimenticolaceae bacterium
TTGGTGCCCAGTAGTAACCGAAGAATGGTTGACCACGCTCACCCGCTTTTGCGATAACACCCTTCATCGCCGCGCCAGAACCTGGCTCAATCATCTTCCAGCCCTTAGCTGCCATGTCGAACGCGCGGAACAAGTTGTTATTTGATTTCTGACAACCCCAGCCTGATGGACAATTCAGGAAGCCACCTTTACTTGAATCTTCAGGGTGTGGAAACAAATCAGGGCGCGCAAGGATGTCATCAACCGTTTTAAGCTCTGGATGCTTCTTTGCGGTAACTGGATCAATCCACCAACCTTCACCGGCACCACTAATAGGTGCTGGGTTCAGGCGAATCAAACGACCTTCAGCCTCAGCTGCATCGATCAAGGTCTTGCTCGCATTTGCCCAAACCTCAGATGCGAAGTCAGGGGTACCCTTTTCATTCATCGATGTGATCTGTGGCGTGGTACCTGCTGTTAGATATGACACATTACAGCCATAACCTTCTTTCAAGATGAAACCATCTAAGCGCGCAAGGAATTCACCGCTCGCCCAGTTCATCTCACCGATAACCACATCACCACATTCGGCTGCTTGCGCATTTGAGCCGATCAGCAAGGCTGATGCCGCTAACGCTAAGCCAAAAATCTTCTTCATTTTTCTCTCCAACTTTAGAAATTATTCTTCGTTCTCTAAGTGATTAAGAGTGTAACGAATCGTGAAAAAAATCGCGAACCTAAGACATGCGCGCACAAAAGTTAGACAAAATCCAAGATGAAACCGATATATCGAAATGTTAGACTCTCGACCACTTAAAAGAAGGGTGAGGCAGTTTTTTTGCTAAGGAGGCAGTAAATTGCTTAGATGCCTAATTAAATTGGCACTCAACACACCCCTATTCCGGCGATAGCCGCTACTTCTCAGCGCTGACGCCACGTTAAGACACAATTGAAAACTTTGGAGAGTTCCATGAACTTAGTTAAGAGCGTACTAAGCGCTTCAATCCTTGCGGCTGCAGCACAATCAGCCGTTGCAGTAGAAATCACACCTTACGCCGGTATTCAAATGCACTACTTATTTGAAGAAGGTAGCAGCCCGAGCGGTGATGCGGGTTGGCAAGATAGCTACTCTCGTGCCGGCGTGAAACTTTCTGAAAATATCGGAGACATTTCAGTAACCGCAAAAATCGAATATTCAATTGACCCAACCGGCGAGGTTGATTTTGAAAACACAGAAACACACCGTCGAATTGGCGTTGTTAAAGCCAGCGGTGATTTTGGTACAGTCGGTTACGGTAAAGACTTCCAACCTTTTTATAATGCGGTGGTTTGGGGTACTGGTTCTGACCGCTTTTATGGTTACAATACTGGTTGGCAAGCCCGCTATATTGCTCGCGTAAGCGATACCTTTTACTACACCACTCCTGATATTAATGGTCTGCAGGTTGCTACCGCAGTCAGTGCAGATGATGCCGGCACATATGCTGAAGCAGATCGACCTAACAACAAAGAAATTGCCGCAACCTATGTTATTAACGACAACCTGACTGCGGCACTGGCGTGGAGCGATGGCGACACTGCTCGTCAAAAAAGATCAGGAGGCGGCTTAAAATACACTCGTGATAACTGGTTAACTACACTCAATTATCAGGAATCTGATGATGGCAATGAGTTCATTAACGCATACGCTAGCTACCAGGTAGATGACTCCAATAGAATACATGCTCACATTAGTGAAGATAATGGCAACAACACGAACCCATACACATTGGGCTATGTGTACAGCTACGATAGTGATTTATCACTATTTGCTGAATATTACGATGACGATGCTGGTGGCGAATACCCATCAATCGGTTTCCACTACAACCTTTAATCACTTTTAAATATATGATCTATCAGCCGGGCCCTGCCCGGCTTTTTGGGTATGAAGACCTTACTTACGCTCAAAAATGTCTGCAAAGTCTTTGGCGAATCACCCAAGAAAGCTCTCAAGCTTTTAGATAACGGCTTAAGCAAAGACGAAATTTTTGAAAAGACGGGTAACACCCTCGGCGTGGTGAATGCCTCTTTTGATATCAACGAAGGCGAGATCTTCGTGATCATGGGCCTGTCTGGCTCAGGCAAGTCAACACTGGTTCGTTTATTTAATCGCCTGATTGAACCGAGTCGCGGAGAGTTAGTACTCGAAGGTCAAGATATCGCTAAAGCGAGTAAAAGCGAGCTACGCAAAATCCGTCGCGAAAAGATGAGTATGGTGTTCCAGTCCTTTGCACTGATGCCTCACATGTCAGTCATTGAGAATACAGCCTTTGGCTTAGAACTCTCTGGAGTCAGCAAAGAAGAACGCAATCAACGTGCGCTTGATGCTTTATCCCAGGTGGGCTTAGAAGCGTGGGCGGACAGCTACCCTTCCGAGCTTTCTGGCGGCATGCAACAGCGCGTTGGTTTAGCCCGCGCCTTGGCTAACGATCCAAAGATTCTGCTTATGGATGAAGCTTTCTCAGCGCTAGACCCATTGATCCGCACTGAGATGCAAGACGAGCTCTTAAAGCTTCAACAGAAACATAAACGTACCATCGTGTTTATCTCACACGACCTTGATGAAGCCATGCGAATCGGTGATCGAATCGCGATCATGCATGACGGTCGCGTTGTACAAGTCGGTGCACCAGAAGAAATTCTGAAAAATCCAGCAGATGATTACGTTAGCTCGTTCTTCCGCGGCGTGGATGTCTCAACAGTTTTGAGCGCTGGTGATATAGCCAGCAAAAAACAAACAACGGTTATTCGTCGTCAAGGCACTGGCATCGAAACCGCGATTATTCAGCTACAAGAAACTGACCGCGAGCATGGCTACCTAGTTAATAACGATTTAACGTTTATCGGCATTGTGACTATTGATAGCTTGAAAGACGCACGTAAGCTTGGTGAGAATATTGAAAAGGCGATCATTCAAGGTGTCGATCCAATCCAAACCGATCAACCACTGAATGAACTTTTAGGTGTGGTTGCAGATGCACCTTATGGCCCACCTATTATTGATGATGAACGAGTCTTTAAAGGCGCATTAACGAGAGCAAGCCTACTTAGGATTCTAGATTCAGAAAGCTAAGCCTTTTCTTTTCCGTCTATATGCTTTTCAACCGTTTCTGGCGAGACGGTAATCGAGCCACTAGCAAGTACAGGTGATGCGTCAATATCTTCTGCATTCATCATTTCAGCTATACGTTGTAATGATGATAAAAGCTGCATCTTTTCCCAATCTTTCAAATCACCCAATCGCTTTTCAAAACGCTCTTGCAACAAAGGCAGCGATTGCTTTACGAGGACTTCCGCATCAGGAGTTGCTTTGATCAGCTGACGACGTTTATCTGAATCATCTTGCTTACGCGTAATCAGATTACGTGACTCAAGTCGCTTAAGAATATCGGTAATAGTTGCCTGGCTAAGACTCACGCGATTAGCGAGCTGACTACCGGTTAATTCACCTTCACGAACAAGCTCACTCAAAATAACTGCCTGTGGCCCCGTTAAACCATAGGTTGTCGCCAAGTGACGAGAATGCTGATCAATCGCACGAATAACACGGCGAAGTGAAATCAAAATCTCTTCAGTAACTGAGGCGACTTCTGGCATATCAATAGTGTAGCTTAGAGCTCACGAGTTGCGAGGAACTTGATATTCGGCCAACGCTCTTCAGTCAGCGATAGGTTCACACGGGTTGGTGCTAAATAAACTAGCTGCTCATCACCATCTAGGGCAAGGTTATCGTGCGCCTTATCGCGAAACTTCTGCAATTCTTTCTCGTCATCACACATGACCCAGCGTGCTAACTGCACTTGAGTCGGCTCAACAATCGCTTCGACGTTGTATTCACCTTTCAGACGATGCACAGCAACTTCAAACTGCAGCACACCTACCGCGCCTAGAATGATGTCGTTATTACGCATCGGACGGAAAACCTGTGTTGCACCCTCTTCACAGAGCTGAACCACACCCTTTTGTAGCTGTTTAAGCTTTAGTGGGTCTTTAAGCACCACGCGACGAAAGAGCTCTGGCGCAAAGTAAGGTACACCGGTGTATTTCAACTCTTCGCCATCAGTAAAGGTATCGCCGATTTGAATCGTACCGTGGTTATGTAACCCAATAATATCGCCCGGATACGCATGCTCAACTGCTTTACGCTCATCCGCTTGGAAGGTTATCGCGTTCGCAATCGTGGTTTGTTTACCAATACGCACATGCTTCATCTTCATGCCTTGGTTATAGCTACCAGAACACACACGCATAAAGGCTACGCGGTCGCGGTGTGCTGGATCCATATTCGCTTGGATCTTAAATACAAAGCCAGAAAACTTATCTTCCGCAGGATCGACGGCACGTTGCACCGCCTCACGCGTGGCTGGTGCTGGCGCGTAATCAGCAAATGCATCAAGCAGCTCTTCCACACCAAAGTTATTGATCGCAGAGCCAAACAAGACAGGCGTCATTTCACCGCGAAGGTAAGCATCATGATCAAACTCATGACTTGCACCACGCACAAGCTCAATCTCATCAATGAGCTCATCAACCATATCGCCTAACAGTTCACGTAAACGTGGACTATCAAGACCTTGGATCTTTTCACCGCTTTGTTTTTTACCGCCATGTTCTGCGTCATACAGATGAACGGTTTCATCTCGTAAATCGATAACACCTTTAAGACGCTTACCCATGCCAATCGGCCAAGTGATTGGGGCACACTTAATCTTGAGTACCTCTTCAACCTCATCGAGTAGCTCGATAGGCTCACGACCTTCACGGTCGAGCTTGTTGATAAAGGTAATGATCGGGGTGTCGCGGAGACGACAGACATCCATCAACTTGATGGTGCGTTCCTCTACACCCTTTGCTACGTCGATCACCATCAAGGCCGAGTCAACAGCGGTGAGTGTGCGGTAGGTATCCTCTGAGAAGTCTTCGTGTCCTGGGGTATCGAGCAGATTCATTACACGATCTTTGTGCGGGAACTGCATCACCGATGAGGTCACTGAGATACCACGTTCTTTCTCGAGCTCCATCCAGTCTGAAGTCGCATGACGAGCGGCTTTACGGCCTTTAACCGTACCAGCAAGCTGGATCGCACCCCCGAATAGCAGCAACTTTTCAGTCAGGGTGGTTTTACCCGCGTCCGGGTGCGAAATAATCGCAAAGGTGCGGCGTTTTTCGATTTCTGCGCGTAATTCAGCCATTTCTCGAGAAAGGGTCGGAGATAAAACGCGTGATTATACGCGATCAGAGCAAGGGCTTGGCGTAGACGATCGCATCTTCGCGATCATGCGTGTCATGTGGGTAGTATCCAGGGCGCTGACCAACCTCGCAAAAGCCTTCTGATTCGTAGAGCACTTTGGCAGCTTCGTTCGATTTGCGCACTTCAAGAAATAAGGTATCAGCACTTTCTTCAAGTGCGATTCGAATCATGCGATGGAGCAGTTTACGACCGACGCCCTGCCCTTGTTCACTTGGAATAACAGCTATATTCAGCAGGTGAGCTTCACCAACGGCAGCTGACATCACCGCGTGACCGATCAGCTCACCATCACGCTCAGCAACGATGCAGCGGTATTTCACTTTTAAGCAATCGTGCAGAATGTTTTTAGTCCACGGATGGGTATATGACAACACTTCGTTTTTAAACACCGCATCCAAATCATCCAGCTGCATGGCACGCAGCCGAGTTAATGGTGGTTTGAGCTGAGCACTCATTAGCCTAAGCCTAACTTCGCCATGACTTGTTGCAGATCACTCCATGCCGCTTTTTTCTCTTCGGGCTTACGCAAAAGATATGCTGGGTGATAGGTCACCATCACTGGGATGTGATCGGCAGTGTTAAACCACTGACCTCTCGCTTCGGTAACTTTGAGCTTTTGATTCAGAACACCCAATGTCGCCAAGTTACCAAAGGCCAAAATACATTCGGGCTTTCGTTCTGAGATCTGCTGCTGCAGGTGCTTAAAGCAAGTCTTTGATTCTGCGACGTGTGGCTGACGATTTTCAGGTGGGCGACATTTAACCGCAGGCGTGTAAAACACCTCATCGCTCGACAGCTTCATGGCTAGCAGCATCTTCTCAAGCAATTCACCGGCAGCTCCACGGTACATCTGAGCACTACTATCTTCTTCTTCGCTTGGCACATCACCCACAATCATTAATCGAGGCGAGGCTTTACCCTGCCCGATCAATACATGCTGACGGGTTTCACTGAGGACACATTGGGTACAAGAAGAGAGGTCGAATGCCTCAACAGGCGTTGTAGCTACGGTTTGTTCAACAACCGGTGAAGCAACTGCCTCAGGCACCGATGTGCGGTCGAGCCACACATCGATACCCATGGCATTGAGATACGCTAGACGCCGCTGATCCATGACTCTCTCGCGGCCCGTGCGTTACACGTCGCCTTGAGGATGCGCCTTATCAACCGCTTGCATCAGTTTATTGATGCCGTTGATGTACGCCTTAGCCGAGGCCACAACGATATCAGTATCAGCTCCCTGACCATTGATCAGACGACCGGCTTTTTCCAGACGAACCGTGACCTCACCTTGTGAGTCGGTACCGCTAGTGATGTTATTCACCGAGTACAACTTGAGATCAGAACCAGAATCGATCAACGCCTCAATCGCACGGTAGGCCGCATCAACTGGACCACTACCTTCTGATGAGATGCTTTTCTCTTCGCCATCAACGGTAATAGTAATGTCTGCAACTGGTGTCTCGCCGGTCTCAGAACGGGCCTTCAATGATACAAGCTTTACGCGCTCGCTGATCTCTTCAGCACCTTTATCCGTCACCAAGGCTTGTAAGTCTTCGTCGAATATTTCGTGTTTCTTATCCGCCAAATCCTTAAAGCGCTTAAAGGCTTCGTTCAAGGCTTCTTCAGTACCTAAATCGATACCCAACTCTTCTAAGCGTGCACGGAAAGCGTTACGACCTGAGTGCTTACCCATAACCATACGGTTAGCTGACCAGCCCACATCCTCAGCACGCATGATCTCGTAAGTTTCACGGTGTTTAAGTACGCCGTCTTGGTGAATGCCTGATTCGTGTGCAAACGCATTCGCACCCACAATCGCCTTATTAGGCTGCACTGGGAAACCAGTGATGTTGGAGACTAAACGTGAGCACGTGACGATTTGCGAAGTGTCCAAGTTGGTATCACAACCAAAGATATCCTGGCGGGTACGTACCGCCATCACGATCTCTTCCAAAGACGCGTTACCTGCACGTTCACCCAAACCGTTAATCGTACATTCCACTTGGCGAGCACCGGCATTAACCGCAGCCAAAGAGTTAGCCACAGCCAAACCTAAGTCGTTATGACAATGCACCGAGAAGATCGCTTTATCCGAGTTAGGGATTCGCTCAATCAGGGTACGCAAGGTGTTACCAAACTGATCCGGGATGTTGTAGCCTACTGTGTCTGGCACGTTAATGGTGGTTGCACCGGCATCGATAACCGCTTCGAAGATACGACATAAGAAGTCGATCTCTGAACGACCTGCGTCCTCTGCTGAGAACTCAACGTTATCGGTGTATTTAAGCGCGTGTTTGACTGCCCATACTGCTTGCTCGACCACTTGGTCTGGCTGCATGCGCAACTTTCGCTCCATATGGATAGGCGATGTTGCGATAAAGGTATGGATACGACCTGAGTTAGCTTTCTTCAGCGCTTCACCCGCACGATCAATATCGGCCTCAAGTGCACGCGCCAAGCCACAGACTGTTGAATCTTTTACTGTCTCTGCGACAGCTTTAACTGATTCGAAGTCACCAGGACTGGCAATCGGGAAACCCGCTTCGATAACATCAACGCGCATTTTTTCTAAGGCACGTCCGATGCGGATCTTTTCATCCTTGGTCATTGAGGCGCCAGGACTCTGCTCGCCATCTCGCAAGGTGGTATCAAAAATGATTAATTGGTCTTTGCTGCTCATTAGCTGCTCCGTCTGATAACCCTTGGGTCATCTAAGAATTCTAAAAACTGGATTGATGAATATGTGCCTTCATCCAGGCTTTCTCTACGTGCCCCTTAGGGCAGTAGGTTCAGTCGAGCAGACAGGTCTAGACGCTGATCAGTCAAACGACCCATCAGTGCGTGAGCATTCAACAATGAATGGTGCTCGGAACGCATGTCTCAACCTAATAAAACGACAATGTTTGCACTATAGCCTAGCCTAAGTTTGCTTGGCAATCCTAGACTTAGCTGCGTTTTTTGATCCAGCGCCAAGCGGCCAAAACAGGACCTGAAGCGACATACAGCATGAACACGCCGAAGAGCACAATTGGCGGTTCCGAAACCACGATCGCACCAGCAATCATCAAGCCCACAATGGTGATAAAAGGCACTTTGCCCTTCAGGTCGATCTGCTTGAAGCTAGAAAACAGGATGTTGCTGACCATCAGTAGGCCTGCAGAAATGGTCAGAGCAACCATGACATAGGAAAGTTCAGGGCCAGTCAGATCGTTATCGACCGAAACCCACAAAGCACCGGCCAAAATCGCTGCCGCCGAAGGACTGGGCAGTCCCACAAAAAAACGCTTATCCGCAGTACCGATTTGGGTGTTGAAACGTGCCAAACGCAGTGCCGCACCCGTGGTGTAGATAAAGGCAGCAAGCCAACCAAGCTTACCCAGATCGGTCATAGCCCACTCATACATCATGATAGAAGGTGCTAAACCAAAGGCAATCATATCGGAGAGGCTGTCATATTCAGCGCCGAACGAGGTCTGTGTATTGGTTGCTCGTGCCACACGACCATCGAGACCATCCAAAATCATTGCTACAAAGATGGCGATCGCAGCTTTCTCAAAGTTGCCATCCATCGATGCCAGAACCGCATAGAAACCACTAAACAAAGCAGCCGTTGTGAACAGATTTGGCAGCAAATAGATGCCGCGCGGACGCTTCGGTGCCGCTTCGTCTGTAGTGTTAGGCTCTGGTGGTTCTGTATTCATGACTGCAGTATAAAAGAAAAAGGCCGCAACACGTGCGGCCTTTTAAATCGTCTAGAAGCGCAGATTAGTTCTTAGACTTATCAACGATCTTCTGGATCCAAGGCATCATGTCGCGCAATTTCTCACCCGTCTGCTCGATTGGATGAGCTGCGTTCAAACGGCGACGTGCAGTCATTTCTGGGTAGTTTGACATACCTTCCAAGATAAACTTCTTCGCGTAATCACCGGTTTGGATGTTACGCAAACACTCACGCATCGCTTCACGAGATTGCTCGTTGATAACGCGCTCGCCAGTAACGTACTCGCCGTACTCAGCATTGTTTGAGATTGAGTAGTTCATGTTCGCAATGCCGCCTTCGTACATCAGGTCAACGATCAACTTCAGCTCGTGCAAACACTCAAAATAAGCCATTTCAGGTGCATAGCCAGCTTCGGTTAAGGTTTCAAAACCTGCTTTAACCAACTCAACAGCACCACCACACAATACAGCCTGCTCACCGAACAAGTCAGTTTCAGTCTCGTCTTTGAAGGTCGTTTCGATGATACCGGTACGACCGCCACCAATTGCTGATGCGTATGACAAAGCAACTTGCTTAGCTTTGCCAGAAGCATCTTGTGCAACCGCGATCAAGTCAGGGATACCGCCGCCTTTAGTGAACTCGTTACGTACAGTGTGACCTGGCGCCTTAGGCGCGATCATAACAACGTCGAGGTCTTCACGAGGAACGATTTGGTTGTAGTGAATCGCAAAACCGTGAGCGAACGCCAAAGTAGCGCCCTGCTTTAGGTTTGGCTCAATCTGATCACGGTACAACTGTGACTGGAACTCGTCTGGAGTCAGAACCATTACCAAGTCTGAAGCCGCTACTGCATCCTCAACAGTTGCAACTGACAAGCCAGCTGCTTCAGCTTTTGCAGCAGAAGCAGAACCTGGACGCAATGCAACAACCACATTGACACCAGAGTCTTTCAGGTTGTTCGCGTGTGCGTGACCCTGTGAGCCGTAGCCCAAAATTGCGACTTTCATCCCTTTGATAATTGAGATGTCACAGTCTTTGTCGTAATAAATGTTTACAGCCATGGGAATACTTCCTGAATCGAAATAAATAAAAGTTAAACAGACAGACGCTTGCCGCCGCGCGCAATGCCTAACGGACCTGAACGCACTGTCTCGATAATAAGATCGCTATCTAGCGATGCGATGAAGGCGTCTAACTTGTCGCCGTCACCTGTCATCTCGATGGTGTAGCTATTCGAGGTGACATCAATAATGTTGCTACGGAAGATATCTGCCAAGCGCTTAAGCTCTTCACGCATTGGACCTTCTGCACGCACTTTGATCATCATCAGTTCACGCTCGATATGCGGACCTTCAGACAGATCAACCAACTTAACCACATCAACCAACTTATTAAGTTGCTTGGTGATTTGCTCAACGATTTGGTCATCACCAGTGGTTACCAAGGTCATACGCGACAAAGTCGCATCTTCGGTTGGTGCAACAGTCAGTGATTCGATGTTGTAACCACGCGCACTAAACAAACCTGCAACACGCGACAAAGCGCCTGCTTCGTTTTCTAAAAGAATAGAAATGATGTGACGCATTATGCCAACTCCCGATCCGTATCTTGATGCGGCGACAAGTGCATCTCGTGATGACCTTTACCGTTAGCAATCATTGGGTACACGTTTTCTTCAGGATCAATGATGATGTTCATGAAGACCAGCTTGTCTGTCATGGCGAACGCTTCACGGTAAGCCGCTTCCAAGTCACCCGGCTTATCAATCGTCATACCAACATGACCAAAGCTCTCAGCTAACTTTTGGAAGTCAGGCAAAGCATCAACGTAAGAGTTTGAGTAACGACCATCGTAGAAGAACTCTTGCCACTGGCGAACCATACCCATATAGCCGTTGTTCAACAAAATGATCTTGATTGGCAAGTCGTATTGCTTACAGGTTGCCAACTCTTGAATACACATCTGGATAGATGCTTCACCCGTAACACACGCAACATGCGCATCTGGGAATGCTTGTTTAACACCCATTGCCGCTGGCAAACCAAAGCCCATTGTGCCGAGACCACCTGAGTTGATCCAGCGACGTGGCTTATCAAAAGGATAGAACTGCGCCGCAAACATCTGGTGCTGACCAACGTCAGAGGTCAAATAAAACTCATCGTCTTTAGTGACTTTGTACAACGTTTCCATCGCGAACTGAGGCTTGATGACCTCATCACTCTGGCGATAGCTCAATGACTTTTTAGAGCGCCATTCATCAATCTGTTTCCACCAAGCCTCAAGTGCTGGCTCATCCATTTTCACGTTGAGCTCAGCCATCATGTTCAGCATGTCAGTCAACACACCTTTGACTTGGCCTACGATAGGCACATCAACTTGAACCGTCTTGGAGATTGAGGCTGGATCAACATCAATATGAATGATGCGAGCATCAGGGCAGAAACTTGCAAGCTTGCCGGTCACACGGTCATCAAAACGCGCGCCGATAGCGATCAGCACGTCAGTTTCGTGCATCGCCATGTTGGCCTCGTAAGTACCGTGCATGCCGAGCATGCCAAGGAATTTTTCGCCAGTCGCAGGATATGCGCCCAAGCCCATCAACGTATTAGTGACTGGAAAGTTCGTACGCTGAATCAATTCGCGAAGTTCATCAGACGCCTCACCTAGAACCACACCACCGCCGGTATAGACCACAGGACGCTTCGCTTCCATCATCATATCGACAGCTTTGCGGATCTGACCTAAATGACCTTTCTCAGCCGGCGCGTAAGAACGCATCTCAACAGGCAGAGAGTAGTCGTAAGCAATCTTAATGTTTGGGTCGGTAATATCTTTTGGAATATCGATAACCACAGGACCCGGACGACCTGACATCGCAATGTGGAATGCCTTCTTCATGGTCATCGCAAGATCTTTCAGATCCTTAACCAGGAAGTTGTGCTTAACACATGGGCGAGTAATACCAATGGTATCTACCTCTTGGAATGCATCCGAACCAATAACTGGGGTTGGTACCTGGCCGGTGATCACGACCAGTGGAATTGAGTCCATGTAAGCAGTTGCGATACCTGTAACCGCATTTGTCGCACCTGGACCTGAAGTTACTAGCGCTACACCTGGCTTACCGGTAGCACGTGCATAAGCATCAGCTGCGTGAGTCGCTGCTTGCTCGTGGCGGACGAGAATGTGACGGACAGATTCCTGTTGGAAAATTGCATCGTAAATATGCAACACCGCACCGCCTGGGTAACCCCAAACATACTCTACCCCTTCGTCTTTCAAAGACTGAACGACGATCTCAGCACCACTGAGTTCCACGTGTGACCTCCGGTTGGCGGGAATACCCCGCTAAATCAGGAAAAATGCCCGGTGAGACCGGGCAAATCGAAACATCGCAAAGTACTGATATTCGCCCGCGAGGTCAATAGTTAGCTGTATTAAAAACCTTAAGGCTTAAGAGAAAAAACGCTCTCAAATCATCGATTTGCGCAAATCAGTCGAGGAGCGAGGACGGCTTGTCCTCTGGTGCTTGAATTTCGACCTTGTCGATCCTCTCAAAACGACTGCTGATTTTACTCGCCGAAGTGTGTATTTCACCGACATCTTTTTGCGCCTGATCGATGTGCTTGGAGAGGTTGTCCATACGTTTCTGAAAGCGCGAAAAGTCTTCTGCCAAGCGGCGCAGATGCTCTTGGATGATGTGCATTTGCTTGCGCGTTGCGTCATCTTTGAGCACGGCTCGAGCCGTTGTCAGCACCGCCATCAAGGTCGTCGGGGACACCATCCAAACGCGAGCTCGCTGCGATTCGTCGACAAGATCTGGGAAACTGGCGTGAATTTCGGCGAAAATCGCTTCTGCGGGAATAAACATCACCGCCCCATCAGCCGTCTCCCCCGCAATCAAATACTTACTCGAGATATCGTCGATGTGCTTTTTGATGTCTTTTTTGAATTGTGTAGCCGCCGCTGAGCGATCCGCCTCAGCCGCATTTATATCCATCATCCGCTTGTAGCTCTCAAGCGGGAATTTGGCATCAATCGAAACATTACCGGTTGGCTTTGGCAATTTGAGCAGACAATCAACTCGCTTACCGTTAGACAAGGTCGCCTGCATCTCATAAGCATCAACTGGTAGCACGTTCGCCACCAAACCTGAAAGTTGTACCTCACCGAAAGCGCCACGCGAGCGCTTGTCGTTAAGCACTTCTTGCAGACTGACCACGTTACCCGACAGCTCGGTGATGCGTTTTTGCGCCTCATCGATACGGGTTAAGTGCTCAAGCACCTTGGTAAAAGTTTCGGTGGTTTTCTCAAAACCCACACTCAAACGCTTTTCTACCTGACCACTGATCTCTTTGAGACGCTCATCATTGGTGCGCGTGAGCGATTCGAGCTGTTTATTTTGCAGCTCGGAGGTTTGCTTCATCTCTTGGCGCATCTGCTCACTGAGCAAACCCAAGGTCTTTACCAGTTGCTGCTGCTGATTCTCGCGATTCTCAATTAATGAGTTGCTAATCGCTTGGCGCTGCCCCTCAAAACGTTCAAACATAGCTTCGCGTAAAGCGCTGGCATCTTGTTGAGTCTGTTTTTCGATATTGCTGACCTTGTCTGACAAGATCGCTTGAAGCTGCGAGATGGCGTTATGCAGTGCGGTTTGTTGCTGCTCACGGGATTGCTCGATCTTTTTAGCAAGGGCTTCAGGATCAGCATCATTATCTGGCGCGCGATGAAACCATGTCGCCATACCCGCACCGAGAATGACACCAAGTAAACCAACGATCGCTGTGATCCAGATTGAGTCCATTAAGTGTTTACCTTGCTTTCCGCATTATTGCTTGGGGATCAACATGCGTAGAATACGCCACTTCCATAGATTTAACGTATCAGATTAAGCATGCGCGTTCACTTGCAGGCACTTGGCTGCCGACTCAATGAGGCCGAACTCGAAACGTGGTCACGAGACTTTCGTGAGCGCGGCATTTCGACCTGCAAGGACGTTGGCGATGCCGACATCATTGTGATTAACACATGTGCGGTAACTTCTGAGTCGGTGAAAAAGTCACGTAATCTGATTCGTCGCGCACAACGCAACAACCCTAATGCCAGACTCATTATGAGTGGCTGCTATGCCGCCCTTTCTGCCGAACAAGCTGCTGATGAGCTCGGCGTAGACCTGGTTGTGGGCAATCACGAGAAAGATCGACTAGTCGACATCGCTACCTCAGCATTCGAACTACCCACCATGCCAGTATCGGCTCAAGAACCGGGCGAGGTTTCATTATTAGAACGCGGCCGTCAGCGTGCCTTTATTAAAGTGCAAGACGGTTGTCGTTACCGTTGCACCTACTGCATCGTGACTATCGCGCGTGGTGAAGAACGCAGCCGTCCACTGGATGAAATACTAGATGAGATCAACGCACTGCATGCCGATGGCATTAGCGAAGTCGTTCTAGCTGGCGTGCATCTCGGTGGCTATGGCAGTGATAACGGTTCATCACTTTACGAATTAGTTGAAACTGTCCTGGCAAAAACCAGTATTCCTCGCATTCGATTAGGGTCGGTAGAGCCTTGGGATCTACCGGAAAACTTTTGGGCGCTGTTCAGTAACCCACGTTTGATGCCTCATCTTCATCTACCCATTCAATCGGGTGCTGATAGCGTGCTTCGCCGTATGTCGCGTCGTTGTAAAACCGGTGAATTCAGCTCATTGATCGAACAAGCTCGCCAAGCGATTCCTAAATTCAATGTCACCACCGATGTAATCGTCGGCTTCCCTGGCGAAACCGAAGAAGAGTGGCAAGAGACTCTGGCCTTTGTTGATCGATTGAAGTTTGGCCACATTCATATCTTTGCGTTCTCAGCGCGTGAAGGTACGAAGGCAGCAACTTTGCCTATGCCCATTCCACGTGAGACCAAACGAATTCGCAGTGAACAGCTGCATGAACTTGCTGCGCAACATAAACGAGAAACCTTTGAGCGTTATCTTGGTTCTGAATTTGACGTGCTATTCGAAGGTCAGAATGACGATCAACAGTGGCGCGGTTACACACCTAACTTTTTGCGCGTTGCTGTGAGTTCAAACGAGGATCTTGAAAACACGATTCGAAGCGTTCGCATCAATGCTATTAGCAATGATGGCGACCATCTGGTTGCAGAACTGATTTAAATATCCAGATCAACCCAAATCGGTGCGTGATCAGATGGCTTTTCCATCCCACGCAGATCATAAGCAACACCCGCATCTTTGACTTTGTCATTCAACATCGCTGTTGCCAGTAACACATCGATACGTAACCCACGCTTCGGATCGGCATTAAAGCCTTTGCTGCGGTAATCGAACCAACTAAATACATTATCAACCGATGGGTGAACGCTACGGAAGGTGTCATGCAGACCCCAACCTTGCAGACGTTCAAACCACTCGCGTTCTTCTGGCAAGAAACTGCACTTACCATCACGCAGCCAACGCTTCATGTTGCTATCACCGATACCAATATCAACATCTTGTGGCGCAATATTCACATCACCAATCACCATCAAGGCTTGCTCTGCTGAATACTGTGATTCAAGTAATGCTTGCAGCTCTTCGTAGAAACGCTTTTTATGCGGAAACTTGATTTCGTGATCTCGACTTTCACCTTGCGGGAAATAACCATTGATCACGGTGAGCTGTTCACCCTTCGGAGTTTTGTAGGTACCCGTAATTAATCGGCGTTGCGCGTCATCGTCATCGCTCGGCAAACCCAAGACTGCATTAACCGGCTCTTCTTTCGATAACAACGCCACACCATAGTGTGCCTTCTGCCCGTAAAAACGCACGTGATAGCCCATCTCCTGAATCATTTCGAGGGGAAAATCAGGATCATTTACCTTGGTTTCTTGCAAACCAATAACATCAGGGTCGTAGGTATCGCGAAGTGCTTCGAGTTGATGTAGACGCGCTCGCACGCCATTAATATTAAAAGACACTATGCGCATTACTTCTGCCCCGCTATCTCGAATGTTTCTTTGTAACCCATCTGCTCACCATGACGATACGCCTGACCCCAAGCCATCACTTCATGACCTTGAAGATCCGCTTCGTCATCTAGCGAATGACCGCATGGCTGTTGATCAGCTAGCAACTCGACTAGACCCTTCACCATGCCATTGGCATAGCCGCGGTTGTACCAAAGCTGACCATCTTCATGATTTTCTTGATACGCCGCAGTCTCTTCACGCAAGCGAGTGATTAGGTCACACAATTGGGTTATCAGTTCTTCTGGCAATGCAGTCATTGGAAATTCGGGTTACTCTTTTTTTATTAGAGTAACAGTCACTCCCCAACACGTCACCGGAAGATCCGTATGCTTTTGAAACAACTTGGCCTCGTCCGAATCGGTCTGCTCGTTTTGAGCATCTTGTGCTACCCGATGGCGTTCTTTGCGGACATGAAGCCTGAGGGTATTGGCATCTTCACCGCCTACATCACCCCATCAGTCACCGTGATGCTAATTTTTGTCCTCGCGCTCGATGCTCTAATGAATCGCATCTTCATGATTGAGCGTGAACCCGAGATCACCGCCATGCACCGCACTCGCATGCGTGCTGACTTGCTCGTACTAGTTGGCCTGATCGGCTTTTGGTTCCCTTATTTCCGCTCCATCGGCGCCCTATAAGTCGAAGCCACAAAAGCCCCGGCGCTTGATAGAATTACGGTTTGTTGTAACTCACAAACCGATCTCTCTTCATGCGCACCTCTCAATTCCCGCTTCAAACCCTTAAAGAAGTTCCTGCCGACGCGCAGATTCCAAGCCATCAGCTAATGATGCGTGCGGGCCTGATCCGCAAACTCGCAGCCGGTCTTTACACCTGGATGCCACTTGGACTTCGCGTACTGCGTAAAGTTGAAACGATTGTGCGCAGCGAGATGAACAAAGCTGGCGCACTCGAAGTGCTAATGCCTGCGGTGCAGCCTGCTGAGTTATGGGAAGAGTCTGGTCGCTGGCAGAAATACGGCGCCGAACTACTCCGCCTGCAAGATCGCCATGGTCGCGACTTCTGCTTTGGCCCAACTCACGAAGAAATCATTACTGATCTGGCACGCAACGAGCTAAGCAGTTACAAGCAACTACCGATCAACTTTTATCAGATTCAAACCAAGTTCCGTGATGAACGACGCCCACGTTTTGGCGTGATGCGCGCCCGTGAGTTCTTGATGAAAGATGCGTACTCATTCCACGCGAATGCTGAATCACTGCAAGAAACCTACGATGTGATGCATGCAGCTTACTGCACAGTCTTTGAACGTTGTGGTTTGAACTATCGCCCAGTCGCTGCAGATACCGGCAGCATTGGTGGTAATGCCTCACACGAGTTCCATGTACTTGCGGATGCCGGGGAAGATGCCATCGCCTTCTCAACCGAAAGTGATTACGCCGCTAACGTTGAACTAGCTGAAGCACTCGCGCCAAAAGCCCAAGCGGATGCTGCTAGCGAAGAGATGCGTACGGTTGATACGCCTAACGCAAAAACTATTGATGAGATTGTTGAGCAATTCAAACAACCGATTGAACAAACCGTCAAAACATTAATCGTTTGCGCTAACGAAGAGGCTGACGCCGAGCTTGTTGCCATCATCATGCGTGGTGATCACGAGCTAAATGAAATTAAAGCGGCTAAGCACCCACTACTCACCGATCCCATTCAAATGGCGACCGAAAAAGAGATTCGTGCTGCGATTGGTGCTGGTCCAGGCTCACTTGGTCCAGTGGGTTTAAGTATGCCGATGTTGGTAGATCGTGCTGCTGCCGTCGCTAACGACTTCTCTGCCGGTGCTAACGAAGATGGTAAGCACTTCTTCGGTCTTAACTGGGGTCGCGATGTTGAGCTTGGCGAGGTTGTTGATCTACGCAACGTCATCGAAGGTGACCCAAGCCCATGCGGTAAAGGTCAGATCACTATCGCACGCGGTATCGAAGTAGGTCACATCTTCCAATTAGGTCAAACCTACAGCGAAAGGCTGAACTGCACCGTGTTAGATGAAAACGGTAAATCTATCGTCACCACCATGGGTTGTTATGGCATTGGTGTATCTCGCGTTGTGGGTGCTGCGATTGAGCAACACCACGATGACAACGGCATTGTTTGGCCAACCGCGATGGCGCCATTCCAAGTGACCTTAATCCCGATGAACATGAAGAAGTCTGAGCGCGTTCGCGAAGCTGCTGAAAAGCTCTACAACGAACTGAAAGACGCCGGCATTGATGTGTTGTTTGATGATCGTGATGCACGACCAGGTGTCATGTTTGCCGACTGCGAACTGATTGGTATTCCACATCGCGTAGTCATTGGTGATCGCAGCTTAGATAACGGTGAAGTTGAGTATCGCGCGCGTACTGCAGACGAAAACGAGATGATGCCACTTGAAAGTTTCGTTGAAACACTGCGCAATAAGATCAACGCAGAACTAACATATGCTTGATTTAGCAGCCATTTGACACCGCGAGCATCAACAGTGACACTCGCACCCAATTCAATATCAACAGTGATGTAACAGCATGGAAAAACAAACTCAGAATAGCTACACCCGTGAAGAACTACTGGATTGTGGTCACGGCAAACTTTTTGGTGAAGGTAACGCACAGCTGCCTGTACCGAACATGCTGATGATGGATCGCATCAACTTGATCACTGACGAAGGCGGCTTGCACGGCAAAGGTCAGATCAAAGCCGAGCTCGACATCACTCCCAACCTCTGGTTCTTCGATTGCCACTTCCCTGGCGACCCTGTGATGCCAGGCTGTTTAGGCTTGGACGCCATGTGGCAATGTGTCGGCTTCTACCTCGCTTGGCTAGGTAACCCAGGTCACGGACGTGCCCTTGGAGTTGGTGAGGTTAAATTCACCGGTCAGGTACTCCCCACCGCGAAAAAAGTAACCTACTATTTAGATATCAAGCGTGTAATCGCTCGCAAACTCGTATTAGGTATCGCAGATGGACGTATGGAAGTGGATGGTCGTGAAATTTACACCGCGCAAGACTTGCGCGTGGGCTTGTTCACGGATACCGGCGGCTTCTAAACACTCCTTTCTCACAGGGCTAGTCTTACTAGCCCTGTTCTCCTCTTCAGCATTCGCTGAATCTCTCAAAGACGTTCTTGAACTCAACGAAGCACCCCCAGGGGTTGTCTTCGAAATCGTCGAAGCCGGCGGTGATAGCTGGTATGCAACCAGGCCCATGCTGCTAAAAGCCATCGATAAGCTGCACGCTAAATTTACGGATCTCGATATCGCTGTGGTGTCACATGGCAGCGAGCAGTTCGCATTCACCAAAAAGAATCAGACCAAGTACAAAATTTTGCACGACACGGTGAAAGATCTTGGCGATAAGAACATCCACGTACACGTCTGCGGTGTGCATGCCAGCTGGCGCACCATGACAGCCGAAGACTTCCCAGATTATGTCGATGTCGCGCCGTCAGGCCCTGCGCAAATCAATCAGTATCGCGAGTTAGGATATGTCGTGGTTGATGACTATGCTGATTAATGTGTCTTTATAAACCTAGCCATTATCTCAATGACTTTGCCTTCAATACCTAAGTAACCATGGTGTGATTTTCCACCACACACCTTTTTAGGCTTTCTTTTTTTACCGCCAGTAACAATCTTTACTTCCACCAAAGGTGCGTTAGAAAGTTTTTTTCGAGACATAAAAAAGCCGGCCCGAGGGCCGGCAATATCCATATGCTTTATAACAATTAAACAGTCAGATCATCCGCTAGAGAATCTCTGATGTTTTGGGGAATTGGCTCCATGGCGTAGTCATAGTGAGGGTGATCGATACCCATGCTAATGGACGCTCCATCTTTAACCGCTGCCACCATCTCTGGGGTCAACTCAATACGCATGAAGTGTACTGATGAGGTTTTGGTCTCATCCTCACGCTCCAGATCCTCATCTGAGATCGGAGTCACACGTGCAAAGTCAGCTACCTGAATCCACACATGACGCTCGATACCAATCAAATTAGCCAAAGCTACTTTGCGCTCTTCTGGGTCTGGGAACTCAACCATGAAGGTTGCTTTCCAGTTATGACCATCTGGAATCAGCGGGTTGTAGGCATCTATCTCTTCTTGAATACCTGCGGCCTCAAAAATCTTTTCGATGCGTAGCATCTCTTGAATCTGATACTGCATAGTCATGCGATCTTCAAAATACAAGTTCACGTTTGGACCAATTTGTAGGCGACGATTCTTTTTATGTGCCATCACTTGAGCGCGATATTCTGGTCGCATCTCAGCGTACTTTTCTAACGTGTATAAATCTTCTCTTGCTAGTTTTTCCATCGTTAACTCCAGTTATCTCGCTTAAATACCGTAAGCCATTCGGGCTAAGGTGATTGGGTGTTTTGGCTCACTGCCATCGCCCAATCCGTTAGCAATTTGGTGACCAGCCATCGCACAGTCGCTTGAGTAATAGTTTGGCTCTGCCTTTTTCACTCGATTCACCACAGGGCGCGCGATCTTCATCGAGTTCTCGTGGAACTCCTTCTTTACCGCATAAGTACCATCGTGGCCTGAGCAACGCTCAATCATGTCGACCTTAGTATT
>CBFHYJ010000028.1:0-19511 GCA_965659945.1 Sedimenticolaceae bacterium
CTCGAAGCGACTGGGGAACAGCATTAATGACGTCATCTGATAATGAGGAAACAAAAGGAATAATCATCACACCCATGACTAATCCAACAGCTAATGCACTTTCAGAAGAAACATCTAATCCAACCGATTGACCAAACTCTCGAATGGCAGGTGCCACAGTAATCATCGCAAAGAATCCATAAACAACCGTAGGTATACCCGCAAGGATTTCAATAACGGGTTTTGCGTAACTTCGTAATTTAGGTGATGCATATTCTGCAAGATAAATTGCAGACATTAATCCGATTGGTACTGCGACCAGCATGGCTATCAACGTGATGAGTATCGTTCCTGCAAATAATGGAATGGCGCCAAACAACCCATCAGATGCCACTTGATCTGCACGAATCGCGGTTTGCGGGCTCCATTGCAAACCAAACACAAAATCAAAAAAAGGAATTCGCTGGAAGAATCGAATGGACTCAAATAGAACCGAAAAAATAATTCCAACCGTGGTCAAGATCGCAATCAATGAGCTGAGTATTAACAATCCACGAACAATTTTTTCAACGCGGTTACGTGCCCGCATCTTTGGATTAATTGCCCTCCAAGCAAAGCCGGCTGCAATGGTAGCTACTATCAACACAAGCACGGCTTGAGCAACTGCTGCCGTTGAAGATAAGCGATTAAATTCATCCGCAGCCGCTTGTATCTGAGGTGTTACTTCTGAGGCTGAGAAACCCGTTAAGGCATAAGTCTTGATCGATGAAATGAGTAACCCTAATCGATCAGACGAAAGTGACAGCATTTCAGCTGGAAGGTGCGACTGCATTATTTGCGTCAGCACAGAATCTTGAATTATCCCCCAAATCAACAAAATGAGCGCCGAGGGAAGAGCCGCCCATAACAAAACATACGAACCATAATATGAAGGCAAAGAATGCAAATTGCGCATGCTAGATAAGCCGCCAACACTTTTTAAGGCACGCTTACGCCCCATTTGGTAACCAATCGCCATGATTAACAGCACTGCGGCAATTAAGACTGATACTGACATTCAATACCCTTAAATTATTCGTTCAAAAAAAATAGCGGCCATCTTTAGGTGGCCGCTATTTTACCCTTTACCGGCGATAATTACTTACCACAAGCGTAACCGTGACCCTTCATTGGGGTTAGGTTCAAAGCCGCTGAACGATTACATTCACGCTCAGCTTTTGGCATAGGAATCAAGCCCTTATCAGACAAGTAACCATCATCACCAAAGGCACTCTCAGAAGTAAATTCTTTTAAGTACTCTTCCATACCCTTAATTTTGCCAACGTGAGCTTTCTTCACGTAGAACTGAAGTGGGCGTGAGATTGGGTAAGAGCTATCAGCGATACCTTCGAATGTAGGCTCAGTACCGTTGATTGGAGCACCTTTAATTTTATCCATATTCTGATCTAGGAAAGAAAAACCAAACACACCAACAGCATTTGGATCATTAACTAGCTTTGAGATGATCGCGTTATCGTTTTCACCCATTTCTACGTAAGCACCATCTTCACGAATTGCATGAGCAACTTTCTTGAATACTTTCTTACCTTTCTTATTGAAAGCTGATGCTGGGATATCCAATTTAGCCATCAATGATTTGATTTCAGCAGCATCTTTTGAGCCACGAAGCTTTTTGTAGTCAGCATACTTTTTAAAGCCAGACTCTAAAGCCAACTCAACAAATGCATCTCGTGTACCTGATGAAGGTGGTGGACCGTAAACAACGATATCGACGTTAGGCAGACCCTTGCGAACGTCAGACCATTTTTTATTTGGATTATCAATCAACTTGCCATCTTTACCTGGAACCTGCTTTGCAATACCTAAAGCAAGATCTTGAGTGGTCAAATCAAACTTAGGACCGTTCTTAGCATTCGCAACAACGATACCGTCGTAACCAACACGTACTTCTACGATGTCCTTAATGCCCGCTTTTGCACACTTCTCAATTTCAGAAGACTTGATACGACGTGAAGCGTTTGTCATGTCTGGGTGTGCTTCACCGATACCTTTACAGAACAACTTCAAACCACCGCCTGAACCGGTAGATTCAATTTTTACTGGGTTACCAGCTTTAGTTACTTTTTCAGCAACAACGGTTGCGAATGGATAAACAGTTGATGAGCCAACGATCTCAACGGTACCGCGAGCCATAGCAACTGAAGCTACGCTTGACATTGCTACCGCGGTAGCTGCTGCCAAAACTAATGATTTTTTCATCTAAGGAGCTCCTAGAAATATTCAAAAATGACTGAAAGTCGCTTACTGATTGGGCAACCACCACCATCGGAATCACCCTAACAAGTGGGCGCATTCTGAGGCTCGCGTGTTACAAGTATGTGACAGGGTGTCACATAGTGTCAAAAACTGTCATAAATGAATAAAATCAATTACTTAGATAAAAAAGCTTTCTCATCCATCCTAAAAAATTAGGCCGGTTTTTCGAAAATATTGTTGCAATGCAAAACCTTACGTAATCTTGATAAACCTGCCCGTGATCCGCCATCTGTTACGTAAAAGTAGCAATAAGGCCTACACATTTTTTCTAACCATCCAATCCGATTTTGTGACGAATAAAGTCGCTTAAAGTCATCTCGGCTTTTTCCGCTTTTTCCTTCAACTTTTTCTTTTCCTTACCTGTGAAGCGAATTTCTATTTTGTGCTTCTTAGGATCTGGTGATTTTGGTCTAGGCATTGAAAACTCGTAAGCAATTGATTACAAACAAATCCCTTGACATTAATGTCAGGACATCTATAGTTATTGTCAGGATAGTTATCCGGATTTAAATCAGTACATTTATCAGGATAGATGTGCTGCCAATTATAATAGTTAAAAGAAGGATTTTTGTCATGAGTATGTTGATTGTATTTCCATTCATGGTCGCTTCAGCGCTTGCCGCAGTTGGCCTTATCGCCATGCTTGTTGCTGGCGTAAAGAATATGTCTGAGGTCTGAATAATTTCAGATCATTAATAAAGCCGGCTTTGAGCCGGCTTTTTATTTAAATTTATTTTTCTGCCATACCTTTGTAAAAATTACATTCCACACTTGAAGCTCATCATCAAATTTTATTAAGGGCTTCTTTAATGAAACACCAAGACCTTTCATTCGATCAATTTGACGAATTCAACTCACCTGAAAGAGCTAAAGATACCGATATGGACGTCATACTTTCACGACGTTATTTTATAAAGGGATCTGCAGTATTAGGGGCAGCCGCATTTGTAACTACTGCAGGCCTACCCTCATTAGCTATAGCAAATCATCACAAAGGATCAAAATCGATTGACTTTAAACCAGTCAAAGCCAACTCGTATGATGAAATCACATTACCAGATGGATACAGCAGCCAAGTGGTTGTTAGCTGGGGAGATAATTTATCGAGCAAAGGCAAAGCGTTTAATCACCAAACTTTAGGTACTGCTGACACCCAAGCATTCTCTGTCGGCGACAATAACGACGGCATGGACATCTTCAATATTGATGGCAAAGAAGTGCTTGCGTTTAACAATGAGTACGTGAACTTAAAAGTTATGTTTAGCAATAACGCCACAAAGCTGCCAATCAGCGAAGACGATATCCGCAAAGGCATGCTTGCACATGGTGTAACGATTGCAGAATTGAAAGAAACACAATCGGGTTGGCAGCTCGTAAAAGATAGTCCTCTCAATCAGAGAATCACACCATTAACAGAAATGGATATTGTTGGACCTGCTCGCGGCAGCCGTTTAATGAAAACCTCTGCCGACAAAACAGGAACGAAAGTTTTAGGCACCTTTAACAATTGCGGCAACGGCAAGACTCCTTGGGGAACCTATCTCACTTGTGAGGAAAACTTTAACGGTTACTTTTCCTCATCCGAAGGCGAAAAATTTAAACAAACCTCGATGCAAAAACGTTATGGCATCGCTAAGAAAGGTAAAGACAAAGGTTATGGCTGGTCACAAATCGATGAACGTTTTGATGTTTCCAAAGAACCCAATGAATGCCATCGTCACGGGTGGGTTGTTGAAATTGACCCCAGCGGCAAACAGGCCCCTAAAAAACTCACTGCACTAGGTCGCTTCAAGCATGAAAATGCTGAATGCGTTCTTAATAACGATGGTCATGTTGTTGTTTACCTCGGTGATGACGAGCGCGGTGAATACCTTTATCGCTTTGTCAGTAAAAACAAATATATCAAAGGTGGTGATAACAGCTCACTTCTCGAGCAAGGTGAATTGTTTGTTGCTCGCTTTTTAGATAACGGAATCGGTCAATGGGTATCACTCAACAAAGCCGGTATGTCAGCAGATGAAACACTCCTCTTTGCTCGTCAAGCGGCATCTAAAGTTGGCGCAACCACAATGGATAGGCCTGAATGGGTTGCTGCCAATCCACATAAAGCCGAAGTCTATGTAGCATTAACAAATAACAAAAACCGAGCTGTAAAAGATAATCAGCCAATCAATGCTGCAAATCCTCGCAAAGGGAACCCTTATGGACATATTATTCGGTGGAGACCAGAAGCCCTTGACCATACATCTGAACATTTCATTTGGGACTTCTATGCCATCGCTGGCAATCCAACCGTTCATTCAGATGGTATGAAAGGCAGCCAGAACATTACTAAAGATAATATGTTTAACAGCCCAGATGGCTTGAGGTTTGACTCGTTCGGACAACTTTGGATTCAAACAGATGGCAAATACAGCAACAAAGATGGCTTTGCCGGCATGGGTAATAACCAAATGTTATTAGGCGACCCGCAAACAGGAGAAATCAAACGATTCCTTGTGGGACCGAGAGAGTGCGAAGTAACTGGACTCACTTGGAGTACCGATAAAAAGACCATGTTTGTTGGCATTCAACATCCAGGCGAAAAAGGCAAAGGCAAAAGTCATTGGCCTGAGGGTGGTAATGCAACACCACGGTCTTCCATCATTGCAATAAAACGAAACGACGGAGGTCGTATCGGATAAACAAAAAAAGCCGGCTTACAAGCCGGCTTTTTTATACAAACGCTGTTAGTGATCTAACGTAATAATTGAAGTGGTATCTAATATATGACCACTGTCCTCTAAGTTTTCTATGTTGTTATCCAAAAAGTCTTCCAGAGTTTCAAAGTTTTCTGCTTGAAGAATCATTACTACCGAATCCTCATCTTCAACCTTGCCGTGCAGCACATCTTTTACACCCGCCTTTAATCGATCAACCCTGTGAGATACATAGGCATCTTCCCATTCGGAATAATCATTTGAAATGTCAGCTTCAATAATAAACGTCTTCATGTGAACTCCGTTGTAATTAGTTTTTAAACGCTAATTGAACTTCATTAAAGTCATATGACGATTAAGAAAAAAGCCCTAGTGCGAAACTAGGGCAAAAACTTAGAAAACAACTTTATAGAAGACGATCGATGCGTGTAGGGAACGTCTTCATGGATAATGTGCCGTCATTATTTTTTTAACTATGTGACATGACAAGCTGTGTCATGTGACGATTTCGCAACAATTCACTTATGGTTAATACACTACTAAAGCAAAAAACTTACGTTACCTTTTTGTAACAAAACAGTAACTAGAATATTAATTAATACTGATATAGTTCAATTTCCTCCTAAGGGAAATAAACCAATAACTCCTTACCGAATCTTCTCTAGTGATTAGGTAGACCTATTGGACTTTGCCGCAGGTCTTTTGGTCTGCGGCTTTTTTATAGACAGCTATACGCACCAGACACAAAAATCCCAGTCATAGCTTGGACGCATATCATTTCATAGAAAAACTGTTGAAAACCTTACCTAAGCCCTGCCCTACGGATGCGCCAAAGCGCTGCGCTAAACGCTCGATCGGATCTTGCTCAGGGGTGAAGTTCTTCACCACATCAATACCAATTACATTGCGCGCAACTGTGCCCGCACTGCCGATATCATCTGCAAGACCTAATTCAATGGCTTTCTTACCCGACCAGAAAAGACCTGAGAACAAATCAGGATCATCACTTAAACGATCACCACGACCTTCTTTCACTACATTGATAAAGGTCTCGTGCAATTCATTCAGTGTGGCTTGTGCATGCGCACGTTGCTCATCACTCATTGGGCTGAATGGATCTAGGATGCCTTTGTTCTTACCCGCTGTTAGCATGCGACGCTCGATGCCTAACTTATCCATCGCATCGGTAAAACCAAAGCCGTTCATGATCACACCGATCGAACCCACTAAGCTCGACTCGTTGACATAAATCTTATCGGCAGCCACTGCCACGTAATAACCACCAGATGCTGCCATGTCTTGCACCACGGCATACACAGGGATATCAGGATGCTTAGCTTTTAAACGCTTGATCTCTTTTTGCATGTAGCTCGCTTGTACCGGCAAACCACCTGGGCTGTTGATACGAATAATGATCGCTTTGGTGTGATCATCTTTATAAGCAGCACGCAGACCTTTCACCACGCCTTCGGCATTCTCACCTTCTTCGGTACTGATCTCGCCTTCAAGGTCGACCAAAGCCACATGATCTTTCTTTACCAAAGCTTCATCATCAAAATCAAATATGTCGGGCATTGCGACATACAACAAACCAATCAGATACGCGAAGGTTAAGGTCTTAAAGAAGATGCCCCAGCGACGTGAACGACGACGCTCTTTAAGCGCATCGGTTGCTAACTCTTTAATCAGCTTCTTAGACCATTGATCATCATTTTGTTCAGACATACATCACCTATTACTGCGTTTCTAACCAATCAATGAGTTCGGTTAGAGAGTGAAGAATTGTTTTTGCGCCACAATCAAGTAAACGTTGTTGATCATGCGCACCGTAGCTAACACCAACGGCATCCACCTTGGCATTAGCGGCCATTTGAATATCGTATTCAGTATCGCCGACCACAAGCGCCTTGTTCGGTTCCGTGTTCAGGTCGGTCAAAATATCCTGCAACATCTGTGGATGCGGTTTTGAATGGGTTTCGTCCGCACATCGTGTCATGTGAAAGTATCGACCTAAGCCACTCTCATCGAGCACGCGATCTAATCCTCGACGGCTCTTGCCAGTTGCCACAGCTAACAGATACCCGCGATCAGTCAGCGCTTCGATGGTCTCTGTCGCACCTTCAAATAACTCAGAGTCTGGGATCTGATCACCTAACCAATGCACACGGTAAGCCTCGATAATCTTTTCCACAGCTTCATCGTCAGCTTCTGGCCACAAGCGCGCCACCGCTTCTTTCATACCTAAACCGATAATCTCGCGCACCTCCGCATCGGTCGGAATACTCGATAAGGTATCCGCACCCGCACGTTGCATACAGGTCACGATCCGATGCTCCGAATCCATCACCGTGCCATCCCAGTCAAACACGATCAAATCATAAGGTTTCATTCAGCAATTCCTTCTAAAACAGATTGCAGCTCAGCCGGCAGCGGTGCTTCGATCTGAAAACGCTTACCTTCCCACGGGAAGCTCAAACGCCAAGCATGTAAAAACAACCGCTTTGCGCCCTGCTCATTCCAGTAAGCCAAGGCTTCAGGTGTTTCGTATTTGTTATCGCCGACAATGGGCGTGCCCGCATATTGCGCATGCACACGGATTTGATGGGTACGTCCGGTTTCCAGTTTGGCCTCAACCAAGGTCGATGAGCTGAAATGCTGCAGCACCGTGAAATGGGTGATCGCCTTTTTTCCTTCAGGATCGACCCGCACCATGCGCTCGCCTGATTTCAGGGTGTTTTTCTGCAGCGGTACATCCACCGTCTGCTTTCCTTTGCGCCAACGACCATCTAGTAAAGCTTGATAGCGCTTATCGACCTGATTGGTCACCTGCAATCGTTGCAGCTCTTTTAGCGCACTGCGTTTTTTCGCCAACATCAGACAACCGGAGGTATCGCGGTCGAGTCGATGCGCGAGTTCTAAAAATTTAGCTTCGGGGCGAGCTGCACGCAGCGCTTCGATTACCCCATGCGACACACCACTGCCACCATGCACCGCCATACCCGACGGTTTGTTCACAATCAGTAGCAGGTCATCTTCATAAAGAATGTTGTCGCTGATCGCCCGCTGCATACCCGTACCTGGGATAAGGGCTTTATCGTCCGAGCGACGCACAGGTGGTACGCGGACCTCATCACCAATCTCGAGTTTTCGGGTGGGCTTTGCTCGCCCTTTATTGACGCGTACCTCACCTTTACGCAGCACACGGTACACCCAACTCTTGGGTACACCCTTGAGCCGCGCCATCAAAAAATTATCGATTCGCTGACCTTCAGCGTTCTCATCGACGGTCAGATACTGCACTTTGGCGCCAGAATCGCTGCTATTAGCCACTTGATCCACTCAGTTCGCGAAAAATGATGCGCGTGCGGATAAATTAGTGTATTTTCCGACGGTCATCGTCCTGTAAGTGACTGATTGTCAAGGTGCCAAAGCAACTTCGCCCGACGCACCGCCACTCATGTTGATTTAAGACCGACATGCTAACCGACACAGCCACCCATGACGAACAGAATCTCTATCAACAGTTGATAAAACTGCGGGTAAACAAACAACACGATCAGCTGATACCACAAGCAGCACGCTTTGCGCCGAACGACTGGCTGCAATGCAATGCGCTAAAGCGTCAACTGATCCTGACAACGGAATAAACAACATGAAGCGTATGCTGATCAACGCCACTCAGCCTGAAGAGTTGCGTGTCGCTATCGTAGACGGACAACGTCTATTCAACCTCGACATCGAAGTTCCTGGTCGAGAACTCAAGAAAGCCAACATTTATAAAGGTCGTATTACCCGCGTCGAGCCTTCGCTTGAAGCTGCGTTTGTCGACTACGGTGCAGAACGTCACGGCTTCTTGCCGATGAAAGAGATCGCGCGTGAGTACTTCACCAACGAAAAAACCGAAGACGGCAAGCAAGGCAAAAGCCAACTGAAAGAGGGTCAAGAAATCATCGTTCAGGTGGAAAAAGAAGAGCGCGGCAACAAAGGCGCAGCCCTCACCACCTTCTTGTCGCTCGCTGGTCGTTACCTCGTTTTGATGCCAAACAACCCTCGTGCCGGTGGTGTTTCTCGCCGCATCGAAGGTGAAGATCGGAGCGAGCTGCGTGATGCGATGGCTGATCTAGAAGTGCCTGAGAACATGGGCCTGATCGTGCGTACCGCGGGCATCGGTAAAAACACCGACGAACTGCAATGGGACCTCGATTACCTGAACCAACTCTGGACTGCGATCTCATCGTCAGCGGCTAAGCGCCCTGCACCTTTCCTGATTTACCAAGAAAGTAACGTCATCATCCGCTCGATTCGTGACCACATGCGTCAAGATATCGGCGAAGTGCTGATCGATGATGAATCAACCTTCAACCAAGCTGTTCAGTTTGTGAAGCAAGTCATGCCGCATAACGAGCGCAAGTTGAAGCGTTACACCGATAAGGTGCCTCTGTTCTCGCGCTACCAGATCGAAATCCAAATCGAATCAGCGTTCCAGCGTGAAGTACGTCTGCCATCAGGTGGCTCGATTGTGATCGACCACACCGAAGCGCTGACCTCTATCGATATCAACTCGTCGCGTGCAACCAAAGGCTCTGATATCGAAGAGACCGCGTTCAATACCAACCTTGAAGCGGCAACCGAAATTGCACGTCAGCTGCGTCTGCGTGACCTCGGTGGTTTGTTCGTTATCGACTTCATTGATATGGGTCCTGCACGCAATCAGCGTGAAGTGGAAAACCGCCTCAAAGAAGAAATGAAAGAAGACCGTGCGCGTGTGCAGATCGGCAAGATCTCTCGCTTCGGTCTACTGGAGATGTCACGTCAGCGTTTGCGTCCATCATTGGGTGACTCATCACACCACGTGTGCCCACGTTGTGATGGCCATGGCTTTATTCGCAGTGTTGACTCATTAGCCCTGTCGATCTTGCGCATCATCGAAGAGGAAACTTTAAAAGAAGGCACCTCTCGCATCGTGGCGCAACTGCCAGTCGATATCGCAACTTATCTGCTCAATGAAAAACGCGACATGATCGCCGCTATTGAAGAGCGTCAAGATTGTGAAGTGGTGATGATCCCGAATCGTCATCTCGAAACGCCTAAATACGAGATCCAACGCGTTCGCTTGCAAGATGATGACGATGATTCATTGAGCTACGAAACCGTTGCCTCTTACGAGACCAACGAAGCGTCAGTCGAAACCACTGAGCCTCGTCGCAAGCCTGAGCAAGCGGCCGTTAAGAACATTGCGCCTGCGACTCCTGCACCGGTTCGCCCAGAGCCTACCGAAGAAGACAAAGGCAAGAGTGAGCCCACCGGCTTGATCAAACGCTTATTCAGCTCGATCTTCTCGTCAAAAGCCAAAGACGATGAGGAAGAAGACGAGAAGCCAAAACGTAAAAACACCCGTGGTGGTCGTGGTCGTGGTGGCCGCAATAATGACAATCGCAACAATGTTATCAACCGTGGTCGCGGTCGTGTTCTTAACGCAAAGAACAACGACGATAACAACAATGACAACAAGCCTAATCAGGAAAAGTCGAATGGCCCAAAAGATGAGCAGACAGGTGAAGAACAACCTAAGAAAGCACGTCGTGGTCGTCGCGGTGGTCGTCGCCGTAATAACAAGTCAGGTGACAACACGGATAACATCACACAAAACAATCCGTCGAATACTCAATCTGAGAAAAAGCCAGAAGCGAATAAGCCTGCGGCTGAAGCACAAGCACCTGCAGCTAAGGCTAATAACAAGCCAGCAGAAACTAACAAGCCTGCACCTACTGAAGCGCCTAAAGCGGCAGCAGCTAAGCCAAAGCCAGAAGCGGCAAAACCTGCAGCTAGCGAACCAAAGCCAGAAGCACCTAAGCTTCGTCAGGTAGAAACAAAAAAGCCCAGTGACACAACGCCACCGAGCAAACCTGTTGAATCCAGCACGCCAAGTGCTGACTAAAAGAAAACCGGGCTTAGCCCGGTTTTTTTATGTCTTTACATGTGATTTTGTCGCTGGATTTGCGCAAGCAATCCCAGTGATGCCGACTCAACCATGTCGAAAACACGATCAAACCCGCTGGCCCCACCATAGTAAGGGTCTGGTACTTCTGCGTTTGACCAATCATGCGCAAAGTGCATAAACATATGGATTCGCTCTCGATAGTTCTCAGGACAGAGGCGCATCAGGTTGCCGTGATTTTTACGATCCATCGCAATCACATAATCGTAGGTTGAAAAGTCATCAACGGTGACTTGGCGCGCACGTAGATCAGACAGAACAATCCCCCGCTCTAGCGCGGTCGCCGCTGAGCGCGAATCGGGGGGATTTCCCACATGGTAGGCATGCGTTCCGGCAGAGTCGATCTCGATATGGTCAGTTAACTGGTTTTGCTCGACGAGGTGACGGAAAACGCCATGCGCGGTGGGTGAACGACAAATATTACCCATACACACGAAAAGAACCTTTACCATCTGCTTATCACCTAACTTCGTTAACTATGAATCCATTACATCAAAAGCTCGAACAACTGCGTGGCACGCGCTTTCGTTATTTATCTGACGATTGGGTGTTGATCGACATTCTGTACGACGACGACCAAGTGGTTTTACAACGTCATAAACCTGAGGATGCCAATCCTTTACAGAGTTCGCAATATGGAGAGGTAAAAAGACGTATCCCTGAGACGGTTTCACTTCCGATCTCTGATGAGGATAATCTGGGGTTTAGTGATGCCTTGATGCTGTTGCTACAAGGCCGCGTGAAATAGTTATTCCACCGAGACGGCGTTCAGCTGCTCAAGTAAGCGATGATAGTCTTCTTCGGTATCAATACTTGTCGGTGGTGATTGATCCGCGATCGATACCGCAATGCGCTCGCCTTGCCACAACACGCGCAGTTGCTCTAAAGACTCAGCCGCTTCGATAGGCGCCATATCCCAGGTGACATAACGTTTGAGAAAATCAGCGCGATAGGCATATAAGCCTAAGTGGCGATATAAGCCAGAGGCATTCTCAACGCCCTTTTCAAACTCGCCCCGGCGCCACGGGATAGCAGCACGACTAAAATACAGCGCAAGCCCGTCTTTATCGGTCACTACTTTCACCGCATTGCTATCGAACACCTGATGCTCATCTAGCGGTACTGCCAAAGTCGACATAGATGCCTTGGGTTGCTCAGCTAAGGTGTTCGCTACTTGATCAAGCAGCTCAGGAGGTATCAGTGGCTCATCGCCCTGCAGATTGACCACAATGGTGTCATCAGGCCAACCCAGCGAGTTAGATACCTCAGCTATGCGATCCGTACCGCTGTTGTGCTCATGGGTCATCACGACATAGCCATCAAAGGCCATCACCGCATCGGCAATACGTTGGTCATCGGTTGCGACAACAACTTCATCTGCGTGGCTTTCGAGCGCACGTTGATAGACATGCCAAATCATTGGCTTGCCTTGAATATCGATCAGTGGTTTTCCGGGGAATCGCGTCGAGGCATAACGCGCCGGAATGACCACACGGTAAGCCATTAGCCTTGCACCTCTTCATCGGCTGGCAGCTCACGTGCTTCTTCAACCAACATCACCGGGATGTCATCACGAATCGGATAGGCCAAACGACAAGGTTTGCAGATCAGCTCTTTGGCGTCTTTGTTATGTGCTAGCGGACCTTTACAGTTCGGACACACCAGAATGTCGAGTAATTTACTATCCATCAATCTTCCTCGGATGTTTGTTTTTCAGCTGCCACATCGTTTAATAGCAGACTAAATCGATGCTTAAACGGCTCATCAGGCTCCACATCGATGCTCACCGCCCACGTTTGGGCCGGTGCGAATGAATGACATTTTACGGCATCTTTCTCAGTCATCAGCAGCGGAATCGCATCATCAAACTGCAAATCGGATGGCTGATAGGGATGATGATCAGGAAATGCCACGTCGATAACCGATAAGCCGTGTGATCTGAGCATGTTAAAGAATCGCTGCGGATCACCAATGCCAGCAATTGCTCTCACCTGCTGACCATCCCAAGCGCTAAGTGGCTGGCGAGATTGTGGATCGGTTATCGGATAGATGCGAGGCTCCATCATCTCCATGTGATGTTGGCGACGTAGCTTAGCCTGACTGGTGATCAACAGATCAACGCTATCGAGGCGCGATACTGGCTCGCGCAAGGGGCCGGCTGGCAACATAAATCCATTACCTTGCTGACGCACACCATCGATAACCGCGATCTCGATATCACGACCCATCGCATAATGCTGCAAGCCATCATCCGAGATGATGATTTCGACTTGACCATCAGCCTCTAGCGCACGCACCGCATCAGCACGCTTAGGTGCTACCGCCATCGGGCAATGACATCGCAGCGCTAATAGCAACGCCTCATCACCCACGGTTTCAGGGTCACTATCTACACGCACTTGTTGTGGCCAAGAAGAGGCCCTTCCACCATAACCACGTGACACGATGCCAGGCTTATAACCCAGCTTTTTTAAATGCGCGACTAACCAAATAACAAAAGGTGTTTTACCCGAACCACCGACGGTGATGTTGCCCACCACAATCACCGGCAACTGACTTTTATAGGTGCTAAACACGCCCAAGCGATACATCAACCGACGCAAAGCAGTCAGCGCAATAAATAACCCAGTAAATGGCAACAAAACATAGCTAATTACTGACTTCTCTTGCCAAAAGTCGGGGTAATTAAGCTTCACTTAGCCTGCCCCATTTGGTTTGCTGAGAAATGCAGCTTTTGCAGTCCAAGCTGAGCGGTGACATCCATCACGGTCATCATCGCTTGCAGTGGTGCTTGTTTATCTCCGGTGACCATCACGGGCACATCGGTTTGTTCTGCCACAATTTTTTCAAGCACACGACGCAAGGTCAGTGCATCACTGCGCAGTAACTCTTCACGGTTCACATACAGCTTACCTTGGCGATCAATCACGATATCGATACGCAATGGCGCTTCGGTCGGCGCTTCTTGCTGCATCACATTCGGTAGCTGAACCTTCAGCTCAGTTTGCTTATCGAAGGTGGTTGAGACCATAAAGAAGATCAGCATCAAAAACACCACATCAATCAGCGGTGTGAGCTCTATCTTAGGCTCGTTAGATGACTTAGGTCGAAGCTGCATCTTATTGCTCGCGCTGACCCTTTAGAACATCAACCAGCTTGACCGCCTGCTCTTCCATTTGCAGCGCATAACGATCGACTTTAGCGTTGAGGTGACGATGGAAAATTAAAGCAGGTATCGCCACGCACAAACCGGCTGCCGTTGTAATCAAGGCTTCTGAAATACCGCCCGCAAGCACCGATGGATCACCAACGCCGGCAGTGGTGATGGCCGAGAACACTTTGATCATGCCAACGACGGTACCAAGTAAACCGAGCAATGGGGTTATCGCCGCAATCGTGCCTAGCGCTGAGAAGTAACGCTCTAGCTCATGCACCACCTGGCGGCCCTCCTCTTCTACTGCTTGCTTAATCGCTTCACGCTCATGTGTGCGATTCGCTAACGCTGTGGCCAACACACGACCGAGATGAGAGCTTTGACGAATCGCCGCAACATTCTTTTGCTTGATCTCGCCTTTAGCATGCAGGTGCCAAATCTTATTCACCAAACCTTCCGGGATAACCTTGTTATCACGCAACACGGTTAGGCGCTCTATCACAATGGCCATCGCGAAAATGGAGCTCAACAGGATAGGCGCCATGATCCAGCCGCCCGCTAAAAGTAACTCGTACAAAACCGTCTTCCTGAGTTCGTTATTCTGAGACCGATGATACGGCATGCTCCGAGGGAGCTAAAGGCGAAACCTGCTATGTTACGGCTTTCTTACCTTTCATCGGTTAATGGCTAGTCAATTTAGGGGCATCGTGCTCAAATGCAGTACAATTAATCTTTTCTCCATCACGATATGCCGAAGAAGCTGCTTAAAAGCTACATCCCAGATCCTGCTGAGTTACGTCAGAATAAATATCTGAAAATCTTTGCACGCTTCCTAGAAGATCCAAATCTCTTCCATATGAATCGTCGCTCAGTTGCGAATGCGTTCTTATCTGGGCTTTTTTGGGCGATGATTCCAATGCCCGTTCAAATGGTGGCTGCCACCATTACGGCATTACTCATTCGGAGGATTAACTTGCCCATCTCGGTTGCCTTGGTTTGGATTACTAACCCTCTCACCATGCCGCCCATGTTCTATTTCAATTACCTCGTTGGAACATGGATCTTAGGTGAGCCCGAAAACTCACCACAGTTTGAAGCAAGCTTGGAATGGTTAGTCACACTTGCCGAAAACAACTGGTACCATCTTTATTTTGGTAGCTTTGTTGTTGGCGTTGTCTCAGGAGTAGTTGGCTACTTTGGTATTCGCTGGTATTGGCGCTATTACATTGTTAAGAAGCACCGCTCTCGCAGCTGGCGCTGATTACAGCGATAACGCACCATCTTTTAGCTGCAAAGTGCGATCACATCGCTGAGCTAAACCCTGATCATGGGTCACGATAATAAAGCTGGTTCCAATCTCGCGACTCATCTCAAGTAACAGCTGGGTAATGGATTCAGCTGTCACACTATCCAGATTACCGGTTGGTTCATCCGCTAAAACACAGCTTGGATTGAGCACTAAAGCGCGCGCAATCGCCACACGCTGACGCTCACCACCGGATAGCTCAGAAGGTTTGTGTGCTGTGCGACCTGATAAGCCCACACGCTCAAGCAATGCCATCGCTTTAGCCGTGGCTGCTTGTACTGAGTCACCGCGAATTAATAGCGGCATCGAGACATTCTCGAGGGCTGTGAACTCCGGTAACAAATGATGGAACTGATAAATAAAACCGAGATGGCGATTGCGCACCGCGCTACGTTGCACCTCGGGAAGATCATCAAACGGACGATTCAATAAAGATACCGAGCCTGCACTTGGCGCATCTAAGCCACCTAAACAATGCAATAAGGTACTTTTACCCGAGCCTGAGCTACCCACAATCGCCACATGCTCGCCGCGATGAATCTCAAGATTAATATCGCGCAACACATCAACTTGTTGCTCACCCAAGGCAAAGGTTTTAGATAACCCTTTAGCTTGCAGAATCACATCACTCATATCGTAATGCCTCTGCAGGTTGAGTTTTATACGCCTTCCATGCCGGATAAAGCGTCATTAATAACGACAGCACAAAAGAACCAATCGACACTAACAAGACATCAGGCAACTGCACATCCGAAGGCAACTGGCTGATGTAATACACATTAGGGTCAATAAAGTGCAGACCGAAGGCTTGCTCAATCCAAGCGACTGCGGAATCAACATTGGCAGCGAGCAACACGCCTAAGAAAGTACCCACCAGGGTACCAAAGAAGCCTAATGCGGCACCCTGCACCACAAACACCCGCAAGATAAAGCCAGGGCTTGCACCAAAGGTTTTTAAGATCGCGATATCAGCTTGTTTATCCACCACCATCATCACAAGCGTTGAGATGATATTAAAGGCAGCAATCACGACGACTAAAAACAGCAACAAACCCATCATGCGCTTTTCCATCTTCAGCGCCGCAAAAAAGTTACGGTGATAGTCCGTCCAGTTAAGTACGCGATAACGACCGGGCAATGAGTTCGCCAGCTCTAACGACACCTCACGCGCATCCCAAACATCATCAATGCGAATACGCACGCCAGAGACATCGTCTTTCATTCGCAGTAACTTGGCGGCATCCGGCAAATGGACAAGCGCGACACCGCGATCATATTCATTCATGCCGACTTCAAAGATACCCACTACAGTGAAGGCCTTCATGCGCGGTACGCTGCCAGCAATAGTAACCGTCATCTGTGGCACCACCATGGTCAGCTCACTACCAATACTGACACCTAACTTAGCCGCCAATTCAGCACCCAAAATGATGCCCCAACGGGTTTTCGCAAGGTCATCGAGTGAACCAAACTTCATGTGCTCAGCAACATCGATGACATCTTTCTCAAGCTTAGGATTGACACCACGCACCATGGCACCAGAGACATCACCCCCACTATTCAGCATGGCTTGAGCTTCTATATAAGGTGCTGCTGCTAAAACACGCGGATGCTCTTTAGCTTTCTGAAGCGCGAGTTGCCAGTCGCTTAAATTTCCTTCGTAACCTTTAATGTCACCATGAGATGCCATCCCAAGAATGCGTGTTTGAATTTCTTTATGAAATCCATTCATCACCGAAAGCACTGTGATCAACGCAATCACACCTAACGCAATACCCAGTGCTGAAAAACCTGAGATAAAGGAGATGAAATGATTGCGACGGCGCGAGCGTGTGTAGCGCAGACCAACAAACAGTGACAAAGGTTTAAACATGGCGGCATTACATCATATTCGGCCTCAGATGTTTTATCAGACCTAAGTCATCGCGAATCATTCCCGAGGTTGGCTTTTTGCCATAGACTGCGCGCATCAATTACTAGAGATGTTTCGATGAGCACACCTCGATTACCGGCTGAATGGGAAGAACAATCTGCCGTTCAACTTACCTGGCCACATGAAGGCACCGATTGGGCAGACAACCTAGCTGATACCTTGCCGGTGTTTGCACAGATTGGTGCTGCAGTGACGCGTTTTGAGACATTGCTGTGTGTTGTGAATAATGATGTACATGCTGAGCAGGTAAAGCAGCTGCTCTTAGATGCAGGCGCTGATCTTAAGAAGACCCGATTTGCACAAGCACCTTGTAACGATACCTGGGCACGAGATCATGGCGCGCTGACAGCCATCGATGACAACGATCAGCCGATCATCAACGATTTTGTATTCAATGGATGGGGTAATAAATATCCCGCTGAGCTCGATACTCAAATCACCCAAGCCTTGATCGATCAACAAGTACTTAAGGGTTCGCATTCACCCTCGCCTCTAGTGCTTGAAGGTGGCGCAATCGAAACCGATGGCCATGGCACCTTACTTGCGACTCGTTCGAGTATTTTGAATACCAATCGCAATGGCGACTTATCTCAAGAGGCCATGGAGGCAGAGTTAACCCAACGCTTTGGCTTTACTCGCTACCTTTGGCTAAGCGAAGGTGAGATGACCGGTGATGACACGGATGCGCATATTGATGTCTTGGCACGCTTTACCTCATCAAACGACATTGTGTTCACCACAGCCGATACCAGTGATGAAGACTACTGGCCATTGCATGCCATGCAAAAAGAATTGCAGGCGTTCACTAATCTCGACGGTGCACCTTATCGCTTACATGCACTGCCACCCGCTGGCGAGCTTTATGATGAAGACGATCGTCGACTCTCAGCCAGTTATGCTAACTTTTTGATTACCAATGGCGCTGTTTTGTTGCCTATATATGGTGTCGATGCCGACGAAAAAGCCATCAAAGTGCTTCAGGATCTGTTTACTGATCGCGAGATCATCCCAATCAACTGTCGACGCATCATCGAGCAAAATGGAAGCCTGCATTGTTTAACCATGCAATACCCTGCTCAACTCGCTCTATAATTAGTTATCACTTTTAGAGATTGTCACGATGAGCCACTCGATCAACGTTGCCCTGATTCAACACGCCAACCAAGGTGGCGCACTTGAGAATCAAGCTTACATCGCGGAACAAATCATCACCCATGCCGGCAATGGTGCTCAGCTAATCGTGCTGCAAGAACTGCATAACGCCCATTACTTCTGCCAAAGCGAAGACACCAATGCGTTTGATCTTGCCGAGACCATCCCCGGCCCAAGCACCAACTTCTTTGCCGAGCTGGCGAAAAAACACAAGCTGGTGATTGTCACCTCTTTGTTTGAACGCCGCGCTGCAGGCCTGTATCACAACACCGCTGTGGTCATTGATAGCGATGGCAGCATTGCTGGCAAGTACCGCAAGATGCATATCCCTGACGATCCAGGCTTTTACGAGAAGTTTTACTTCACCCCCGGTGATCTTGGCTTTACTCCGATTCAGACCTCACTTGGCAAGCTCGGTGTGCTCGTGTGTTGGGACCAGTGGTACCCAGAAGCCGCTCGCTTGATGGCGCTTGCCGGTGCTGAGCTATTGATCTATCCCACCGCGATTGGTTGGGACCGCACCGATAATGAAGATGAACAACAACGCCAACTAGGCGCATGGCAGTTTGTTCAACGCGGCCATGCGGTTGCTAATGGCTTACCGGTTCTGGTTTGTAATCGTGTCGGCTTCGAAGCCTCCCCAACCGATGGCGATCCCGGTATCGAGTTTTGGGGTAATTCATTCATTGCCGGCCCACAAGGCGAACTGTTGGCTAAAGCCGACATTGATGCCACTGTACTTACCGCTGGGATCTCTCTGAGTCGCAGCGAGGATGTTCGTCGCATTTGGCCGTTCTTGCGTGACCGTCGTATCGACAACTACAACGAGATCACTAAACGCTTTATCGACTGATTTAGCGCTACCACGTCCATAACGATCGGTGATTTGCCGGATAAAAGGCGTTTTATCCGGTTATTTTTCATCAGAGTTTCCTTATAATCCATCTCTAATCATTCAGACCGCGTCTGAATTC
>CBFHYJ010000029.1:0-19444 GCA_965659945.1 Sedimenticolaceae bacterium
AATCGCGGCGTTGAGCTGGCGTCTGAGATTGATGCGTCGTTATCACAGCTTATCCCTGTGGAGTCGATGGGTGGCTTAAGTGAAGCACTAGAGGTTTTGGTGCCAGCCGTCGAACAAGGCCGGGTCATTTTGATCGTGGGTGATTTTGATGCTGATGGCGCGACCAGTTGTGCGCTCGGCATGTTGGCGTTTCGTGCATTGGGTCATCAGGCGATCGATTTTCTGGTGCCGAATCGCTTTGAGTACGGCTACGGCTTAACGCCAGAGATTGTTGAGCTCGCCAAAACGCGTCAGCCTGATCTGATTATTACCGTGGACAACGGGATCGCGAGCCTTGCAGGTGTGGCGGCTTCTAATGAAGCCGGTATCCCGGTGATCGTGACTGATCACCATTTACCGGGAGATGAGTTGCCCGATGCGGCAGCCATTGTGAATCCGAATGCACCGGGGAACGATTTTCCGTCAAAGGCGCTCGCAGGGGTGGGTGTGTTGTTTTATGTGTTGCTCGGTCTACGAAGTGCCTTAAGAGCTAAGGGATGGTTTGAGCGGCAATCGATCGATGAGCCGAACATGGCGCAATTTCTTGATATCGTTGCGCTAGGTACCGTTGCCGATGTGGTTCCCTTAGATGCGAATAATCGCCGTTTAGTGCATCACGGTCTGCACCGTATTCGAGCGGGTCATGCACGTCCGGGTATCGCAGCCTTACTCGAAATCGCGCGCCGTGATTACCGTCGGGTTAAAGCCAGTGATATGGGCTTCTTTGTTGGTCCGCGTTTGAACGCAGCCGGTCGCTTAGATGACATGACTTTAGGCATTCAATGTTTGATCGAAGACGATCCGCTTCGCGCACGTGAGCTGGCAACTCGATTGGATGATTGGAATAAACAACGCCGTGAAATTGAATCGGACATGCAGACCGATGCTGAGCACATGCTGACTCATTTACCGCAAAGTGATGCGGTATTAACGGGCGTGTGTTTATTCAACCCAGACTGGCATCAGGGTGTGATCGGTATATTGGCTTCACGGGTAAAAGAGCAGCTACATCGTCCCGTGGTGATCTTTGCGAAAGGCGATGAGGGTTGGATCAAAGGCTCAGCACGTTCTATCCCTGGCTTTCATATTCGGGATGCCTTGGATGTGATCTCCAAGCGACATCCAGAGCTGTTCGATAAGTTTGGAGGCCATGCGATGGCGGCAGGCATGACGATTCGAGAAAAAGACTTTGAGCAATTTGCACAAGCGTTTGATCAGGTGGCACGTGAGCAGTTATCCGATGATCAATTACAGGCGGTGTTGCTCAGTGACGGTGAGGTGCCGGCTGATCAATTGTCTTTAGAGTTGGCGGCAGAGCTGACCCAAGCGGGCCCTTGGGGGCAGAATTTTCCAGAGCCGTTGTTTGATGGTGAGTTTGATGTGGTCAGTGGTCGGATTGTGGGAGAGTATCATTGGAAGTTGGTACTGCGTCCGAGTGGTAGTCAGCAGACCATCGATGCGATTGCTTTTAAGACCGTGGAGCAATTTCCGCAGCTGCCAGAAAAACTCAGAATTGCTTATCAGCTCGATATTAATGAATGGCAGGGACGACAATCGTTACAATTGCGCGTCGACTATATGGAAGCAGTAGCGTGAAAGAACGAGAGTATGACGAAAATGGTCGGGTTATCCGCCCGAACAAAACAGCTTTAAAGCGCGATCTTGCGGATCGTTCGGAGCTTCTCGATAAGATGACGCAGCTCAGTGATGCCGAGATGGAAAAGATTGGTGTCGACCCGGATGTCATCGAAGAGGTGGCAAAAGTCCGTTCGGTGAAAAAGGGCGGAGCGCGCAATCGCCAGCTGAAGTATTGCGTCAAAGTCTTGACTGGTGTCGATCTTAGCGTGGCTGAAACCTATATAAACGATCGAAATTCACACCAATTGGCAATCAATCAAGCCTTTCATTTGCTCGAAAAATGGCGCGATCGTCTGATCGAAGAGGGTGATGAGGCAATGGGTGCGGCGATGGATGAATGGCCCCAGATGGACCGCCAGCAATTGCGTCATTTGGTCCGCGATGCCAAGAAAGAGCATGATTCTGGCAAGCCGGCAGGGGCTAAGAAGAAGCTGTTCCAATTCCTGCGTACCCTGAGTGAACAAGAGGCTTAATGCCCCCATCCAAAACCCGAATCTAAGCCGCCGCTGAGCCATGATAGAAAGAGTTCAGTGTTACTCAGTAGTAAAGGTGTAAAGATGAGTGATTCGGAAGATCAGGGCGTTCGCGAGATTCGTATCGACCCGATAGTGCCTACCCAGTCAGTGCTTGTAGCAACCGCTCGGGGTATGCGTCCTAAGAAAGACGAAGATCGTATCGATCGAGATAATCGTAGCCACGTTGAAACCTGTCCTTTCTGTCGTGGCAATGAAGAAAGAACGCCCCCTGAGATTAAAGCCTATCCCGACCCGAAAGAATGGGATATCCGCATCGTTCCAAATCTCTATCCTGTGTTAGGTGATGATGAAGCTAAGCCAAATCTCGCCTTAGGTTTGCAGCAAGTTATCGATGGCTATGGTCGTCATGAGGTCATCATTGATAACCCGAATCACGGTATCTGTGTGCATGAGATGACACAGGAACACCTGCAGAATTTATTTACCGTTTATCAGCAGCGCATGGCTGAGTTGTATGCGTCGGATAAACGTTTGAAGTATGTGTTGGTGTTTAAAAACTTTGGACCTGCTGCAGGTGCCAGTATTCCGCACACGCACAGTCAAATCATTGCGACACCGGTTGTGCCAGAAAACGTGCAGAACGAGGTGACCTACAGTAAGCAATATCATGCCAAGCATGGCCAATGTGTTTTCTGTTCACTGATTGACGAAGCATTGACCTATGAAGCGACGATTTACGATCGTGAGTCCGGTGAGATTCGCCGTAAGATCAATGTCGGTCAGTACGTGGTAGAGCGTGGTAAGAAGTTTGTTGCGATCAAGCCTTTTGCTAGTCGCTATGAGTGGGAGATCCATATTCTGCCGCTGCAACACGAATCAGACTTCCTTGAAGCGACTGCTGAAGATCTCGAAGACTTTGCCAATGTATTGAAGCGCACGATGGCACGCTTAGATAAGGTTGTGGGTGGTGTGCAGTACAACTACTTCCTGCATTCAGCGCCACATGGCGACACTTTTGGCGATTGTTCAGATAACTATCATTGGCATCTCGAAATCTGCCCACGCACCAGCATTCCGACGGGCTTTGAGTTAGGTTCTGGTTTGTTTGTGAGTACAGTCAGTCCAGAATCAGCCGCGCAAGCCTTGCGTGAGGTTGAAATCGACGATTAGGTCAAATCCATATAAGCCATCTCGAATATACCTTGGACAAATTCAATTTTGTCCAAGGGTGGCTCATATTCCGCCTGTTACATTGAAAGAACTTATGTGACCCATTCTAGTGCAGCGTGTAGTTTTCGCCTACACAATGACTGTATTAGTGCGCTTGCTTCATATGAAACATGAGCACGGTTTCTTTCAACTAGACCAAAGGCGGATATGAAAACTTCAACCCAACGTCCGGTTCATTTGAACCTGCTGAAGATTCGGCTTCCGATCGGGGGCATCATGTCGATCATTCACCGTATTACCGGTGTGGCGATGTTTGTTGCAATTCCCGTGCTTATTTACCTTCTTGATTTGTCATTGCGTGACGCTGCGTCATATCAAGCAGCTGGCGAGATGATTCGCTCACCCCTTGGCGTGATTCTGCTATTTGGTTTGATGTGGGGTATTTCACATCACCTGTTGGCGGGCATTCGTTACCTATTGATTGATGTCCACATGGGCGTTGATAAAGAAACTGCTCGTAAAACAGCCTTACTAGTAACCTTAGTGGCTCCGGTCGTTGGTGCTTTGTTGCTGTGGGGTTTGCTATGAGTCGTAAAGCTTCTGGTTTAAAGGCGTGGGTTATCCAGCGCGTAACGGCGATCTACATTGCTGTGTTCTCTATTTATCTCGTCGGTGCTTTGATCACTGATGCGCCAATTAATTACGCAGAGTGGAAGGGCTGGTTTGCAGGTTCTGTGATGAGCGTGGCAACTTTGCTATTCGTCCTCTCTGTGCTGATGCATGCGTGGGTTGGCGTGCGTGATGTGCTGATTGATTACGTTTGGAATACCTCGCAGCGCGTGATTGCGTTATCGGTGGTAGCAACAATTTTGGTGGCTTGTGCGCTTTGGGCGACACAAGCGTTAGTTTTGGCGAGGTTGGTCTAATGGCACTGAGTAAACGTCGATTTGACGCACTGATTATTGGTGCAGGTGGCGCAGGTCTTAACGCTGCAGTTCAATTTGCTAACACCAATGCGCGTGTTGCCGTGGTATCAAAAGTTTTCCCAACTCGTTCGCATACGGTGGCGGCTCAGGGTGGTGTAAACGCTGCATTGGCGAATGTCATGCCGGATAACTGGCACTGGCACATGTTCGATACCGTTAAAGGTTCGGACTACCTAGGTGACCAAGACTCCATCGAGTACATGTGTCGTGAAGCGATCCCAACGGTATATGAGCTTGAGCACAATGGTGTGCCTTTCTCACGATTAGATAACGGCAAGATCTACCAACGTGCGTTTGGTGGTCAGTCACAAAACTTCGGCGGTGCTCAAGCGGCACGTACCTGTGCAGCAGCTGACCGTACCGGTCACGCGATTTTGCACTCGCTATATCAACAGAATGTTCGTGCACGTACGCACTTTTTTGATGAGTATTTCGCGATCGATTTGATTCGCGATAACGAAGGCGCGATTTTGGGTGCCTTGGTGCTTGAGATTGAAACCGGTGAGCCATTGCTGATCGAAGCAAAAGCAACCGTTCTCGCAACCGGTGGTTGTGGTCAGGTCTTCCGTACCACTTCGAATGCGCACATCAATACGGGTGACGGTATGGCGATGGCGTTGCGTGCGGGTGTGCCTTTGATGGACATGGAGTTCTACCAATTCCACCCAACCGGCATTGCCAGCAAAGGTATGTTAATTACTGAAGGTGTTCGCGGTGAGGGCGGTTATCTTTTGAACAAAGATGGCGAGCGCTTCATGGAGCGTTATGCACCTAATGCAAAAGATTTGGCGTCTCGTGATGTTGTGTCACGCGCGATCGTTACCGAGGTTAAAGAAGGCCGTGGTTGTGGTCCAAATGGCGATCACGTCTTATTGAAGTTGGATCACTTAGGTGAAGAGATCATTCAAAAGCGTCTGCCAGGTATTCGTGAGAGCGGAAAAATCTTTGCTGGCGTGGATGCGGCGGTTGAGCCATTACCGGTATTCCCAACCGCTCACTATGCGATGGGCGGTATTCCAACGGATCGTTATGGTCGCGTTATCGTGCCACATGGCTCGGGCGAAGAGATTGTTCAAGGCTTGTACGCCGCAGGTGAGGCCGCGTGTGTCTCTGTGCACGGTGCAAACCGTTTAGGTGGTAACTCACTTCTCGATATCTTGGTATTTGGTCGTGCAGCAGGTCTCCACGTGTTGGATAACATGGAAGAGCATCACCGCCCAATGAACGAAGACAGTGTTGATCAAGCGATGCAAAGCTTGCAGCGTTGGGATCGTAAAGGCGATGGTCTATCGGTACGTGAGCTGCGTGATGAGTTCCGTAAAACGATGGAAGATCACGCGGGCGTATTCCGTACAGAAGAGATCATGTCGGAGGGTGTTGAGAAAATCAAAGGCCTCCGCAAGAAGATGGATGACGTTGTGTTGACCGACCACTCAAAGGTCTTCAATACCGCGCGTATCGAAGCGCTTGAGCTTCAGAACCTGATGGACTGTGGCGTTGCCTTGGCGGCTTCGGCGCTAGCGCGTAAAGAAAGCCGTGGTGCTCATTCACGTCCGGATTACCCAGACCGTAACGACACGGAATGGATGAAACACAGTTTGTATTACCTCGAGGGTGATCGAATGGACTTTAAGCCGGTTCAAACTAAACCGCTTACGGTTGAGTCTTTCCCACCTAAAGAGCGTGTCTACTAAGGAGAACACCATGAAATTTCTAATTTCACGATACAACCCAGACGTAGATAGCGAACCATACATGCAGGAGTTCGATATCGAAGTATCTCGCGGCATGATGTTGCGCGATGCTTTGTTAGAGGTGAAGCGTCAGGACGAAACCTTCAACTTCCGTCATTCATGTGGCGAGGGTGTGTGTGGTTCTGATGGCGTAAACGTTAACGGTACAAATAAGTTGGCGTGCATTACCGCTATCGCAGATTTAAAAGAGCCTGTTGAGGTTCGCCCATTCCCAGGTCGACCCATCATCCGTGACTTAGTTGTCGATATGAGTCAGTTCTATCAGCAATATAAGGCGGTTGATCCATGGTTAGTACGTGAAGATCCAATGCCTGAGCAAGAGATTCTTCAATCGCCTGAAGATCGCGATAAGTTGGATGGTTTGTACGAATGCATTATGTGTGGTTGCTGTTCAACCTCGTGTCCTTCGTTCTGGTGGAATCCTGAGAAGTTCCATGGTCCACAGGCCTTGTTAAGCGCATGGCGCTTCTTGGCGGATAGTCGTGACCAAGCGACTGATGAGCGTTTGGATAAGCTTGAAGGCCCTTACAAACTGTTCCGTTGTCACACCATCATGAACTGCGTTGAGGTTTGTCCAAAAGGCTTGAATCCAACGCAAGCGATCGGCAACATCAAGAATTTGATGTTGAAGAAAGCAATCTAAGTGGACAATGATATTGAGCGTCTCCGCTGGCAGTGCCGGCGGGGACTTTTAGAACTCGACTACCTCTTCGCTGATTATCTCGATCAGCAATATGCCAAGGCTTCTACTGAAGAACAGGTGGCATTTCGCGCCTTGCTCGATCAACAAGACCCTGATTTACAGCATTGGTTGATTAATACCGATGAGCTGCCTCCTGAGCCAGAGATGGCTTCTCTCGTAAAGAAACTGAGACAACGTTAAATGTCGACTTATCGTATTGCGGTCATCCCGGGTGATGGCATTGGCACTGAAGTAATGCCTGAAGGTTTACGCGCCTTAGAAGCAGTAGCAAAAAAGTTTGATCTCTCGCTGCAGTTTGATCATTTCGATTTTTCATCATGGGATTACTACGAGCGTCACGGCAAGATGCTGCCAGATGACTGGAAAGAACAGATCGGCAGTCACGATGCGATATTCTTTGGTGCGGTCGGTTGGCCCGATAAAGTGCCAGACCATGTGTCACTCTGGGGCTCGTTGCTTAAGTTTCGTCGTGAGTTCGATCAATACATCAATCTACGTCCTGCGCGTTTGATGCCGGGTGTGCCTTCACCTTTGGCAAATCGTCAGCCAGGTGAGATCGATATGTGGATTGTCCGCGAGAACACTGAGGGTGAGTACTCATCGGTCGGTGGCAAGATGTACGAGGGTACTGAGCGCGAAATCGTCATGCAAGAGACGGTGATGAGTCGCCATGGTGTTGATCGCGTTTTACGCTATGCCTTTGAGTTGGCTAAAAAGACTAAACGTCAAAAGCTCACCTCAGCAACCAAATCAAATGGTATTTCGATCACTATGCCGTATTGGGATGAGCGTGTTGAAGCGATGGCGAAGGATTATCCCGAGGTCGAGGTGGACAAGTACCATATCGATATCCTGACAGCCCAGTTTGTGATGAACCCGGATCGCTTTGATGTAGTGGTTGCTTCAAATCTGTTTGGCGACATCCTGTCTGATTTGGCACCTGCTTGTACAGGCACCATTGGTATTGCGCCATCGGCGAATATCAATCCAGATGGCACCTTCCCATCCTTGTTTGAGCCTGTGCATGGCTCAGCACCGGATATCGCGGGTAAGGGGATTGCTAACCCCATCGGCCAGGTGTGGTCGGGTGCGATGATGCTGGATCATCTTGGTCACGCAGAGGCCGCTGCCTGTATCCTTGAGGCAATCGAAATGGTCTTGGCTGACCCAGCAAGTCGCACGGCTGATTTGAGTGGTCAGGCGACTACCGCGCAATGCGGTCGTGCCATTGTCGATATGATTGAGTCACTTTAAGCGGCTTTTTCATATCGAAAATGGACTTGGGGTAAGTCGTATCCGAGCTCGCCCATGACAGAGGCATACGCTGCCTGAGCTAGCGCTTTACGATCTTGCGTCAATGGTTGGATATGCTCGGCAAACGACACGGTGACAAGCGTCTGTTCACGTCGCATTAAAATGATTAAGTTATCTAAAAGACTCTGGTCACCAATATAGGGTGCGCCCAAATCAATCTGCCCATTGGATTGCTGGTAGCGAATACCCACAGGAGCAATGGCAAGCTTATTATCGATACTGACAGCGAAGAGACGGGCAAAAAATTGTCGAACGTTCGTGCCGTCGGTGGTTGTGCCTTCAGGGAACAAAGTTAGTAGATTGCCTTGCTTGATATAGTCTCGTATGGAGAGGCTAAGTGATGATGTTTCTCCACCACCACGTTTAATAAAGAGAGTGCCTGCGCGACGTGCTAGCCATCCAATCACGGGCCATTTTGCGACATCATCTTTGGATAAGAAGCCTGTCTGCATGGTGGCGCCTAGTACCATGATATCTAACCAAGAGATATGGTTTGAGACAACTAAGCAAGGTGCTTCAGGAATGGTGCCTTTGGATGTGACCTTTACATTGAGGATGCGTAATAAACGTGCATACCACCAGCGAGTGATGCGTTTGTTTGTGTGCAATATACCATCGTCGTTTTTTGTTGAAACAAGAGGGGTTAGTAGAACACCTGCAAGGATGTGCAGAATGATCAATACGCCACGATAGATGAGACGAAGATTATTCATTATGCGTTAGTGACACGATCTAAGAAGTGGCGTGTATATGCGCTATCCATTTCATCAACCTTCACCAAGACGAAAAGATCAGCGCAATTAAAGTCAGCGTCGTAATAGGCTTCACCACAAATGCGCGCACCTAAGCGAAGATAAGCTTTTAAAAGAGGGGGCAAGGGTGCAGATAAAACATCTTCAGCGCCTGCAGGTATGGCGGGTAGCTCTACCTTTGGAGTAACACGCCACTGATCATCGGAAAATGCATGTTGGCGAACACGCTTCATGATCGCTTGCGCTTGCATACCACCATCTTCCATCGCAATAGAGGCGCAGCCAAACAGATAATCAATTTTGAATTGCGTAATAAAGTCTGCAAGACCTGACCATAAAACAGCAATGGCAGCTCCTGCACGATAATTGGGGTCTACACATGTGCGGCCAATTTCAACAACACGTCCGGGCAGATCATGCAGCTGAGACATTTCAAATTCACTCTCAGAGTAGTAGCCGCCTGCTTTTGCTGCTTGTTTATTAGTCAGTAATCGTGTGGAAGCAATGATGGCCCCCGTTTTGCTATCTTTAACTAACAAGTGTTGGCAGTAAGGGTCGAAGTGGTCCTGGTCTAGATTACCTTCGCCTTTAAGTTGAGCGCCCATTTCACCAGCAAAGACTCGATAACGAAGTTTTTGAGATGCACGAATATCAGCTAGCGTGCTCGCTAGCTCAAAATGCATGCGTTTTGGTTTTTCTTCCTGAAGGTGGGCTGGGTTAAGCAATGCGCTCATAGCTGTCACTCATTCGATTGTTACGATTGAGTCATATTAGGCAGTGAATATGACAGGGCATTGTCACTTTGGTGACAGTTTTATGACTTTAGTGATACCAAGCGTGTGATTAACTCTCTGGCGTAGTGCAGATGGGGATTCAGAGATGATTTCAGAAGGGACCCCGATCTTTTGAGTGAGGCGTTCATAATCTTCAAAACCATATGACACCATGAACGGGTGAATGCCCGTTTCTATGCAGGCTAAAAAATCTTTCTTTTCGTCGCCGCAGGCATAAGACAAAGCTGGGTTAATTGAGTATTTCTCACGAACAAGCCGAAATGCAGCTGTCTTGCTTTTCTTCAAAGGTAGGTGAAGTAGAAAGTCAAATTGACTGGCATCGGCGCCATGCCGCTCAAGAAGTAACTTTATAGTTTCCGTTGCATCTCTTGTAACGTTACGGGTGATCATGCCAACACGAAGACCCTCAAGGCTCGTAAGCTGATTAATCCAATCTGCCATGCCCTCATAGAGTTTAGCCTCATGACGGTAGACCTCAGTGAGCGTGTCAATAAGTCGCTCTCGTTTTGACTTGCTGACCTGGTTTGCAAGATTCGCTGGAAACTCTTTCAATCCGCCAATGTATTTAAAAAGATGGCGTCTTTTTTGAAATCTTTCCAAATCGCCTAAATTAAGTTTATTAGCCTGAAAAGCAGTCTCCATAGCACTGAATGCATCGATGGTTGTGCCGTCGGCATCGAGAATTAGAAGTTTGTCTTGGCAATACATAAGCGTCTCTTGAAAACGCTAACCTAGCTTTTTTATATGACAAAAAGATGACCAGTTAAGTTACAAACTTGTCACATTATTGCCATATAAACTCGATAAGTTTTCTGCTTTCAAGGAGTGGCTTATGCGTATATTGATGGTTTCAGATGTTTTTTTCCCACGGATCAATGGTGTTTCAACATCTATTCAAACTTTTGTTGATGCATTTTTATCAATGGGTCACGAGGTAACCTTGATTGCGCCTGACTACCCTGAGGTAGATAAAGAGCCTTTCGACATTATTCGTATTCCATCACGTCAGCTGCCTTTTGATCCTGAAGATCGACTGATGTCATTAAGAAAGATTAAAAAGCTTGTTCCTGGCTTGCGACAACAGGAATTCGATATCGTCCATATACACACTCCATTTGTTGCTCATTATGCGGGCATTTATTTGGGTAAAGCATTGGGCTTAAAGGTGGTGACAAGCTACCACACTTTTTTTGAGGCCTATTTTGAAAAGTATTTGCCTCGCTTGCCTAAGGGTTTGCTGCGTGCGATCGCACGTAAATTCTCAAAGAGTCAATGTAATGCTGTAGATGGTGTGATTTCTCCATCGCGCCAGATGAGCGACAAACTGCGTGAGTATGGCGTGGTACAACGCATAGATATCGTTCCGACTGGACTGCCATCAATTTGTTTTGAAAGGCGAGATACAACAGGCTTTAGATCGCGTTACAAGATTCCCGATAGTGCATTTCTATTGCTTTATGTTGGGCGTGTTGCGTTTGAAAAAAATATAGGTTTTCTGATTGAGATGTTTGAGCAAGTGGTTGCTGCAGCACCGCATGCACATTTCTTAGTAACAGGAGAAGGTCCTGCTCTCAAATCGTTAAAGAAGCAGGCCGGTGAAGCTGTGTGTTCTCAACATATTCATTTCGCCGGTTATCTAGATCGTTCTACGCAACTACTTTCATGTTACCAAGCGAGTGATTGTTTCGTGTTTGCCTCGGAAACTGAAACACAAGGTTTGGTTTTGCTTGAAGCAATGGCATCCAGTATTCCTGTTGTGTCAGTCGCTAGCATGGGTTCTAAGGATGTTTTAGTTGAAGGTGAGGGTTGTCATATAGCCGAGCTAGATCATGAAGCTTTTGCATCAAAGGTCATTCAGCTAGCCAATCATCCTGAAAAAGTAAGATCTTTGTCTGAAAAGGGTCGGGCTTATGCCGAGTCTTGGAGTGCTATAGCGAAGGCTAACGAAATGCTAACGTTTTATCAAAACATCATTAATGTTGATGTTGAAGGTGAGTTGGCATGAGATTACTGCTTGCTACAGATGCATGGTTTCCTCAAATTAATGGTGTCGTAACGACTTTGAGTACCATGGTTAAAAAGCTTGAGGCGATGGGGCATGTGGTTGAGGTGGTTTCTCATCAGGGTTATCCCACTATTGCGCTCCCGTCCTATGAAGAGATTCGTATTGCTTATCGGTTGCCGGGTATTGAGAAGCGCATTGATGATTTTTCACCCGATGCCATTCACATCGCTACGGAAGGGCCAATTGGCTATAAAGTCAAAGCCTACTGTAATAAAAAAGGCTATAAATTCACGACATCCTTTCATACGCGATTTCCTGAGTATATTCGTGAGCGTTTTCCTATATCGCTCAACTGGACATACCCCATTGTGCGAAAGTTTCATACCCAAGCTGTAAAGACGTTAGTCCCTACAAAAACAATTTGCGAACAACTGGTTGAGCGTGGTTTTGAGGGATTAGAAGTCTGGGGTAGGGGTGTGGATACCTCTTTATTTAACCCACTGCATCGAGGTCGGCTTAAATTTGAGGGACCTGTGTACGTTAATGTGGGTCGAGTAGCGCCTGAGAAGAACTTAACTGCCTTTTTGGATCTGGATCTCCCGGGTACAAAAGTGGTTGTAGGCGATGGTCCATTACTTGATGAATACAAGCGTCGTTATCCTTATGTACTTTTTCCTGGTGTTAAAAAGGGCATTGAATTGGCCGAATATTTCGCTGCAGCTGATGTGTTTGTATTTCCATCTCTCACAGATACATTCGGTTTAGTAATGCTAGAGGCGAACGCGTGTGGTGTACCTGTCGCAGCATTTCCAGTACCGGGACCATTGGATGTTATAGAGAAGGGGGTCAATGGTTGCATGCATGAGAATTTATCAACGGCTATTGCATCTGCCATCATGTTAGATAGAGATGTATGTCGAAATCATGCGTTAACCAAAACTTGGGATAGAATAGCGATTCAATTTTTACGGGCATTAAGTCCGGTCTTACAAGAACGCGCAAGAACCATAAAGGAAGCACAATGGGCAAGCCAGGCAACACCGGTTTAACACGTATTATCAAAGCGGGGGGCTATTCTTTTCTTGGTCTCAAAGCTGCTTGGAAATACGAATCTGCTTTCCGCCAAGAGGTTTTGCTAGCAGCAGCGATGATTCCTGGGGCTGTTTGGCTGGGTCGCACTGCCGACGAAATTGGCCTTTTGATTGGAACGGTTATGTTGGTCGTTATTGTCGAATTGCTCAATTCGGCGGTAGAAGCAGTGGTTGACCGAATCGGTGATGAGCCACATAAGTTATCTGGGCGTGCGAAAGATATGGGATCAGCAGCGGTTTTCATCAGTTTGTTGTTGGTGTTAGTGATATGGGGCGCTATCGCTCTAGATAGGTTTGCTCCCGGTCTGATCTGAAATGACATTTCAGTCATTAGATTGTCATTAAACTGACGCAAAATCTTGGTGTCTGTTAATGAGTAAGGCCCATGAAAGTCAAAAAACATCGTGCAATATGGATCTCTGATGTCCATCTCGGTACCCGCGGCTGTAAAGCAGACTTTCTTCTCGAATTCCTTAAGCACAATGAAGCTGAGTATGTGTACTTACTTGGCGACATCATTGATGGCTGGCGTTTGAAAAAAGGGTGGCATTGGCCTCAAAAACATAATGATGTAGTACAAAAGTTACTTCGAAAAGCACGCAAGGGATCCCATGTTGTGTACGTGCCGGGTAATCATGATGAATTTGCACGTGACTTCTTGGATATGCAATTTGGTGGCATTGAAGTCAAAGAAGAGGCAGAACATATCACAGCGGATGGGCGTCGAATGTTGGTGCTGCATGGTGATAAGTATGATGGTGTGATGAAGTATGCCAAATGGTTGGCTCACTTGGGTGACTGGGCATACGAAACTCTTTTAGTCATTAATCATTACTTCAATATTGTGCGACGAAAACTTGGCTATGATTACTGGTCTTTGTCTGCCTACTTAAAACATAAAGTAAAAAATGCGGTCAGTTTCATTTCTGATTTCGAGGAGCTCGTTGCGGGCGCTGCAAAAAAAGACAATATGGATATTGTTGTGTGTGGCCACATCCATAAGGCTGAGTTACGTTATGTGGATCAAGTTCTTTATTGCAACACCGGCGATTGGGTCGAAAGCTGCACCGCTATGGTCGAAAGTTCTGATGGACAGTTGTCGATTGTTCATTGGTCAGATAAACAGGAAACTCTTCTTTCTGAGAGTTCATTAGTGAAGGGCGATGCACATGTGGCTGAATCTGAAAATCAGTCTGTGCTTCAACCAATTGAGGGTTAGATTATGACGGTTCGTGTGGGTATTAACGGATTTGGACGTATGGGACGATTAGGTCTTCGTGCGGGTTGGGGTGATCAGTCGTATCAGGTGGTACGAGTTAATGAGATCTCAACCGATGCCACAGGTTCTGCACATTTGCTTAAATTTGATTCAGTGCATGGTACTTGGGATATGCCAGTGACCGCATCGGGCAGTACGATAGATGTCGATGGTGCGCAAATAACACATACCTCGAATAAAGAGATCCATGAGACCGATTGGTCCGATTGCGACATCGTGATTGAGGCAACGGGCAAACATCATAAAAAGCCAGAGACACTTCAAAACTATTTTGATCAAGGTGTTAAGAAGGTCATCGTTGCCGCACCGACAGAGGGTGCGCTGAATATCGTCTACGGTGTTAATCATCATCTTTATTCAGCTGATCAACATCAGTTAGTGACGGCAGCTTCTTGTACAACGAACTGCTTAGCACCAGTGGTTAAAGTCATGCACGAAAAGGTGGGCATTAAACATGGCAGCATGACCACCATCCATAACATCACCAATACGCAGACCATTATCGACAAGGGGCTTAAGGATCTTCGTCGTGCGCGATCATGTGGCACTTCCTTGATACCCACTACGACAGGCTCTGCGAAAGCGATCACTAAAATTTTCCCAGAGCTTGAAGGAAAGTTGAACGGCCATGCAGTGCGTGTACCTCTCACCAATGCCTCGCTGACAGACTTTGTGTTTGAAGCAGAGCGTGCAGTAACTGTTGACGAGTTAAATGCGTTGTTTAAACAAGCCGCCGAAGGTGAGTTGGCCGGTATCTTGGGGTACGAAGAGCGACCTTTGGTGTCGATTGATTATTTAAATGATCCGAGATCATCGGTCGTTGATGCCTTGTCGACCATGGTTGTAAACGATACTCAAGTGAAGATTTATGCCTGGTATGACAATGAGTGGGGCTATGTTAATCGCATGATGAATATCATCAACATGGTAGCAACTTCATTAGCTTAATCATCATTTATGAGTTTTAGTGAGTATCCCAGCTTTTTTAATGTGCCAATTTCCTGCTCAAGCTCTGCTTGATTGAGCGGGTGCCTATAAAGCCACCCGGCAGGAAAATGAAGCTTGATCTTTTTCTCTTTAGCTTCGATTGAGATATTGGGTTTTGTACCTGGCGTTCTGCCTCTATGAAGAATAATCGCTATGCGTAAAAGTATGATTAAGCGAGTAACGGTGATTTTTCGTGATTTAGTAAGTGACTCTAAGGTGCTAGCCTCAATTTTCTTGCGATGATTTCTTACTATAGTGGCAAGCTGTTCTTGTTGCTGACGAGTAAAGCCAGGCATTTCAGCATTAGCTAAAATGTATGCACTGTGTTTCTGATAGGCGGAATGGGTAAGGCTAATGCCAATTTCATGTGTTTTGGCTGCCCAACTTAGTAGTTGATGGCTTAATGTCGATTCTAAGTCCCAAGTATTTTCAACTTGGGTGAGTAATCTGATCGCTGTTTTCTCTACAAGTCCTGCATATTCGCTGTCAACATTAAAGCGTTGTTGGAATGCTTCAATTGTTGCGTCTCTAATGTCGTCATGATTCATACTGCCAAGCAATTCGTACAGTAAGCCTTCGCGCAATGCAAAAGTAGATACATGCATTTCTTGAATCTCTAACGCATTAAAGACAGCGGTTAATACAGCCACACCTCCAACGAATACAGGTTTACGTGAGTCGGACAAGCCTTCAAAGTCTAGCTTGTCGTTTTCCTTCTTCTTGATAATGGCTTTACGTAATTTTGCTAACGCATCTGCGGTAATTGTTTCGACTCCCCAACCCTGAGCTTCGATGACCTTCGCAATTGCTTTTATTGTTCCAGAGCTGCCAATAGCAATATCCCAGAATTGAGGCTTATATTTTTTTCTCACCCCTCGAATTTCGAGAGCGCCTCTTAGGATTGCGGATTCCATTTTGCTAGCGGTAATTTTTCCATCATCAAACATGGCCATCGTCATTGTGACGCAACCCATGGATAGACTGTCTCGCATGCCAGGCCGCTTATTTTTACCCAGTATGATTTCGGTGCTTCCGCCACCAATATCAACAACAAGTCGGTTATCGAATTCTGATTCAAGTCCGTGGGTAACGCCAAGATAAACTAATCGTGCTTCTTCAGAACCCGAGATGACCTCAATCTCATAGCCCAGCGCATTAATGGCTTGATGATAAAACTCACTGTCATCATCAATTTGACGCATGGTGTTAGTGCCTACTGCCCTCACGCACTCTTTAGGTATGCCACTGAGACGCTGTTTAAAGCGTTCTAAGCAGTCCAATGCGCGCTGCCCAACGACAGGATCGAGCTGTTTATTTCTATCTATTCCTTCGCCAAGTCTTACCGGCTCTCTAAGGCGATCAATGATGATGAATTGGCCGTTTTCTTCTTTGCCAATCACCATATGAAAGCTATTGGAACCGAGGTCTATGGCGGCAATAGTTTTTTCAAGTGGTTGGGGAATTTCTGCTATCCCGACTTCCGGCATAATGAGGTGTCGCTTTAGGGTAATTAAGATTTCATCCTACCCTTAGAGAGCGCCCACAAGCTAGATTTTATTTGCTCTTTCGGCGCATATTAGCGCTAGCTAAAAGTGTCATCTTTCTGTCATATTTAGTGAGCATCTTCGGTATATGCTTATAAATGTTCTATTGCCTAAATTATTCTTACTATGGATCTTGAGTCGCCTGAATTCTTTTTAAATCGAGAGCTGACATGGTTGTCGTTTAATAGCCGTGTGCTAAGTGAAGCGAAAGATCCTCGTAATCCACTTTTAGAGCGCCTTAAGTTCCTCGCTATTGTTAGTTCGAATCTCGATGAGTTTTTCATGAAGCGTATCGGGGGTCTCAAGCAACAATTAGGTGCTGGCGTTGCCGCTAAGACCGTTGATGGAAGAACGACCAAGCAACAAATTGATGAATGCTATGCGCTTATCCGTGAGCAAGAAGGCGAGCAGCGTCAGATTTTTGCTGATCTACGTGAGCTTCTCAAGGAAGAAGGCATAAAAATCGTCTCATACGACGATGTCTATACAGATCAAGGCATCTGGCTGCGTGAATATTTTTATCAAGAGGTATTCCCTTTAATTACCCCTCAGGCTGTTGACCCGGCGCACCCATTTCCCTTCATTTCAAATTTGTCTTTAAATGTTTTGGTCCATGTAAAACGACCTGAAAATCAGGCACTACCTTCATACACACGTATCAAAATTCCAGTAGGCGATGGCATTCCACGATTCGTGCAGTTGCCAGATACTAATCACTTTTTGCCTATTGAAGAGCTCGTGATGAAGCACCTCAATATGCTGTTACCTCAGGTAGAAATAGTTGATTCAGCTGTCTTTCGTGTGACGAGAAATGCTCAGGTTGAGCGAGATGAAGAGACGGCTGACGATTTATTGTCAATGATCCAAAGTGAACTGCGTGATCGTCACTTTGCATCCATTGTGCGTTTGCAAATTCAAGACAGTATTGATGACACAGCACGCGGCATGCTGGCTGCAGAACTGGGGCTAAATGAAGATGAGGATGTCTTTAGTACTGGTTCTAGCTTGATGGCGTTGCGCGATCTCTTTGAAATCGTTGGGATTGATAAGCCAGAATTGCATGACGAACCATTTCAGTCTATGGATCATCCGCAAATTTTTGCCGCTAAAAATATCTTCCATGCTATCCGTAATGATGGGCCATTCATGGTGCATCATCCCTATGACTCATTTAGTACATCGGTCGAGCGCTTCATGAAAGAAGCGGCCAATGATCCTAAGGTCAAAGCAATCAAAATGACCCTGTATCGCACCTCAAGTGACACCAAGGTCGTAGATTACTTAATTCGAGCGGCTAAAAATGGAAAGCAGGTTGCTGTGGTGGTTGAGTTAAAGGCACGTTTTGACGAGGCCGCTAATATTCGCTGGGCAAGCCGCATGGAAGAGGCGGGTATTCATGTTACCTATGGTGTTGTAGGTCTTAAAACACACTCGAAGGTTATTCTTGTCGTTCGCAAAGACTACAACGGTTTGCAGCGTTATCTGCATATTGGAACCGGTAATTATCATGCTGGAACGGCAAAGTTGTATTGCGACTTGGGCTTACTAACAAATGATCAGCAAATGGGTGTTGATGCCACTGAATTATTTAATTACTTAACAACTGGCTATACACCAGAACGATTTTATCGCGAGTTATTACCAGCACCTAAAGTGCTTAAGGCATCGTTGCTCGCTCGGATTGAACGTGAAACCAAGAATCACTCCGAAGAGTCTCCTGGTTTAATCCAATTTAAAATTAATGCTCTCGAAGATGCTGATATCACTAAGGCGCTTTATAAAGCATGTCAGGCTGGCGTTAAGGTTGATTTGATCGTGCGTGACAGTTGTCGATTCATCCCAGGTATACCTGGTGTATCAGAAGGCGCGACAGTTATCAGTATTGTCGGTCGTTTTTTAGAGCATACCCGTGTGTATTACTTCCGTAATGGCGGTAAAGAGGAATACTTCATTGGGTCAGCTGATGCGATGAAACGCAATCTTGAGTCTCGCGTCGAAGTTGTTGCTCCTGTGACGAATGAGAAATTAAGAGCTGAAATTCGCTTTATGATGGATGCGCAGTTAAATGAACATCGTCAAGCTTGGGAAATGCAATCAGATGGATCTTATGTGCAGCGCATGCCTCGTAATGCCGAGGAAGAGATTGGATGCCAGCAGTTAGTCATTAATCGCCACAAAGAAAGAAATAAAGTCGCAAAGCGTTACCAGTTAGGTAAAACGTTGAAAAAAATAATCGGACGAAATTTACGCTAATTGATAAGCCCGCCATGGCGGGCTTTTTTATACTTTGTGTTTCGATAGCTTGAGATACACCGCAGGCACCACAAACAGCGTAAATAGGGTACCAATACCCAATCCTGTGATGATCACCAAGCCAATGCCGTAACGACTTTCTGAGAAAGGGCCTGTTGCCCAGAGTAGTGGCACCATCGCAACAAGCATTGAAACGGTGGTCATCAGAATGGGGCGTAGGCGCACCTTTGCAGCTTCTTCAATTGCTTCTCGTTTTTGCATACCTTTTGTTGCAATCAGTTGGTTAGCAAACTCCACAACCAAGATGCCATTTTTCGCGATAAGGCCGATCAGTGTGATCAAGCCCACTTGAGTAAAGATGTTGATGCTGGCAAACCCGGTAGTGATAAAGATCATCGCGCCTGCAATCGACATAGGTACCGATACAAGAATGATTAAAGGATCGCGCCAGCTTTCGAATTGCGCAGCTAAGACTAAATAAATGATGACTAAAGATAAGAAGAAAGTGGTGACCAGTGCGCTACCTTGCTGCATGAATTGGCGAGATTGGCCATCAAAGTCCCAACGTACGTTATCGGGTAGCACTTCGCTGCCAAGTTGTTCTAGATAAGCTAATGCATCACCCATGCTAAGCGTCGGGAACATGATGCCTTCAAGCG
>CBFHYJ010000030.1:0-18349 GCA_965659945.1 Sedimenticolaceae bacterium
CGGGGCCTGTTGCGCTATTGATTGTGGCGCTTTAGATGACACGCAGATCCATGATGGTGTAAAGCTAGATAATCATATTCATGTTGCGCATAACTGCGTGATTGGTGAGAACACCGCGATTGCGGCAAATACGGGCATCGCGGGTTCGACCAAAATCGGTGCGAACTGCACGATAGCTGGCATGGTAGGAATCATTGGGCATCTTGAGATTGCTGATGGCACACATGTATCTGCTACTAGCACGGTGACTAAGAGTATTCGCAAGGCAGGGGCATACACTGGTACTATTCCTGTCCAAAATCATGACGAGTGGCGCAAAAATGTTGCTCGACTGAAACAGCTAGATGATATGGCTCGACGTATCAAAGCCCTTGAAAAGGCATTGGCTGATAAAGACTGAACCTGCATCACGCGTGATGCTTTGAGGAGTTTGACTGGAACAATGGATATCAAAAAGATTACGAGCTTATTGCCACATCGCTACCCATTCCTGTTGGTAGATCGTGTGGTTGAAGTTGAGCCTGGTCAGCGTCTCTTGGGTTACAAAAATGTCACTATTAATGAGCCATTCTTCCAAGGCCACTTTCCTGAAAAGCCAGTCATGCCTGGCGTGCTTATTATTGAAGCCTTGGCTCAAGCAACAGGTTTGCTAGCGATGGAAAGTGAAGATGTTGCCGGTAAAGCGATCTACTACTTGGTGGGTGTGGATAAAGCCCGCTTTAAGCGTCCGGTTGTACCTGGTGATCAGTTGATGCTTGAGGTGGAAGTGTTAAAACAACGCCGTGGTATTTGGACATTCAGCGGTAAAGGTACCGTCGATGGCCAGGTTTGCGCTTCGGCTGAGATCATGTGTACCGCTCGAGATCTCTAAGATGATCGATCCAAAAGCGGTAATTGATCCCGCTGCGGAAATAGATGAAAACGTTACCATCGGTCCTTTTACTGTGATTGGTCCGGGTGTTCGTATAGGTGCTGGAACCAATATCGGTTCGCACGTAGTGATTAAAGGTGAAACGACGATCGGTCGTGATAACCGTTTTTTTCAGTTCTCATCTATCGGTGAGAATCCTCAAGATAAAAAATATGCTGGTGAAGTCACCTATCTAACCATTGGTGATAACAATGTCTTTCGAGAGTTTTGCACCGTTAATCGTGGCACAACCCAAGATGGCGGTGTGACCTCTATTGGCAGTGACAACCTTTTTATGGCCTATACGCATGTGGCACATGATTGTCATATCGGTGACCACATCATTATGGCGAATGCCGCATCTCTTGGCGGGCATGTCCATATCGGTGATTGGGCTATCTTAGGTGGCTTCTCTATGGTGCATCAGTTTGGTCGAATTGGTGCGCATGCTTTCTGTGGTATGGGAAGTGTTATCAATAAAGATGTTCCGCCATATGTGATGGTTAACGGTCAGCCAGTTAAACCACATGGTATTAATAGTGAAGGCCTTAAGCGCCGTGATTTCTCGGATGAGCAGATTATTACAATCAAGCGCGCTTATAAAACTTTATATACAAAAGGTCTGCGCTTAAGTGAGGCAACCGAAGTCTTGCGTGAGATGGCGGCGAATGAGTCAGCACTCAAGCCATTATTGGACTTCATAGATCTGAGCGATCGCACTATCGTGCGTTAATTATGTCATCAGGGCTGCGAATAGCAATTGTTGCAGCTGAGCCCTCAGGTGATTTGTTGGGCGCAGGACTGATGCGTGCCATTAAAGCTCGACATCCGAATGTTTCCTTTGAGGGTGTTGGTGGTTCTCAGATGTTGCAAGAAGGTATCGAATCCTTTGAGCCACTTGAAACCCTATCGGTGATGGGTTTGGTTGAGGTGCTCAAGCATTTACCACGACTGCTTAAGCTTCGTAAGCGTCTTTTTCAGAAATGGCTTTCTAATCCGCCTGATCTTTTCATTGGTATCGATGCACCTGACTTCAATCTTGGTTTAGAAACAGCCTTAAAAGATAAGGGCATCAAAACGCTACATTATGTCTGCCCGACGGTGTGGGCATGGCGAGAGAAGCGCGTTAAAAAAATCAAAGCGGCGGTTGATGGCTTGCTAGCTATATTACCTTTTGAGCCTGCCTTTTTAGCTAAGCATGATGTGAAAGCAACCTATGTAGGTCATACCTTGGCTCAATCGATGTCTGTAGAACCTAATCAGCTCGCTGCAAGGGCTAGTTGTGGCTTATCTAAAGATGGACCAGTACTCGCTATCTTGCCAGGTAGTCGGGGAGGTGAGGTTTCAAAGCTAATACAACCGTTTTTGAATGCCGCCCAGCAATGCCAAGAAGATATTCAGGGATTGCAGTTTGTCATACCCGCGGCAAATCAAACGCTTCAGCGCTTGATAGAAGATAAGCTCATTCAACATGATCTGCCGGCTAAGGTCGTTGTGCAAGATACGCAGAGCGCACTTGCGGCAGCTGATGTGGTGTTGTGTGCATCCGGCACGGCAACGCTTGAAGGTTTACTATCGAAGCGCCCAATGGTGATCGGATATAAATTGCATTGGCTGACCTTCGCGATTATCAAATGGTTCAAATTGATGAAGATTAAGCACTATGCCTTAGCCAATATTATTAGTGGTGAGGTTTTGGCGCCTGAGTTTATTCAAAATGACTGCACGCCGAATGCTTTGGCGAATGAAGTTATGCGTTTCTTTAAAGATGAAAATCTGCGTCAGACTATTGCACAACGTTATACCGATATTCATCGAGAAATGATGGTGGATACTGATCGTTTAATTGCCGATGCGGTTGATGATGTGTTACAGCTGAAGGTTAATGCGTAATGTGGATTTGTGGTGTTGATGAAGTCGGTCGTGGCCCATTAGCGGGCGCTGTGGTCACAGCGGCCGTCATTCTTGATCCTGATAACCCGATTGAAGGTTTGGCGGATTCAAAAAAGCTCAGCGAAAAGAAACGTGATCGTTTGTTTGATGAGATCCAAGCTAAAGCAAAGGCATGGGCCATTGGTCGCGCTGAAGTGGAAGAGATCGATCAGCTCAATATCTTACAGGCAACATTTCTGGCGATGCGTCGAGCAGTCGAGGGTTTGCCGTTACCTCCTCATAAAGCCTTAATTGATGGCAATAAAATCCCACCGGATTTGTCTTGTCCTGCAGAAGCCATTGTTGGTGGTGATGATTCAGAAGCCTGTATTGCGGCAGCGTCAATTTTGGCCAAAGTGACCCGAGATCGAGAGATGGTCGAGTTGGCTAAAAAGTATCCGGGTTATGGGCTCGAAAAGCACAAGGGATACCCAACCAAGGTGCATATTGAGGCACTTAAAAATCAAGGGGTTAGCGATATCCATCGCCGATCTTTTGGTCCGGTGAAGCGTTTACTGGAAGGCTAGATCAGAGGTCGGTATCCTCCGTCTATGTCCACGCAGTTCGTCCATCTTCATGTCCATTCCGAGTTCTCACTGGTTGATGGTGTTGCTCGTATTAAGCCCTTGGTTGCAGAGGTGGCAAAGCAGGGGGTGCCAGCGATTGCGCTGACCGATCAATCCAACATGTTCGCCTTAGTGCGCTTTTTTACTGCGGCGGTAAATGCAGGTGTAAAACCGATTTGCGGCGTGGATTTACTAATACGTAATCCGGATGATGCTAACAAGCCTTTCCAGCTGGTCTTATTGATTCAAAATGCTATCGGTTATCGACGCCTCACTGAGTTGGTGTCGCGTAGTTATCGCGAAGGACAACACCTTGGCTTGCCGATGGTCGATATGGATTGGCTAAGCAAAGAAAGCTGCGATGGTTTGATTGCTTTGTCTGGCTCGTCTCGCGGCGATGTTGGCATTGCCTTATTGGCAGGTAATCAAGCCCTTGCTAAATCACGTGCTAAACACTGGGCATCCATCTTTGAAGATCGTTACTACTTACAATTAGTACGCACAGGTCGAGCTGATGAAGAAGAATGCTTGCATCAAAGTGTTGCGTTAGCTGATGCCTTATCTCTTCCAGTGGTGGCTACCAATGCGGTGTGTTTCATAAAGGCAGATGATTTTAATGCGCATGAAGTGCGTGTATGTATTCGTGATGGCCGTGCATTAGATGATCCTCGTCGACCGCATCTTTATTCTGAAGAACAATATTTGCGCTCACCTGAAGAGATGGTCGCGTTGTTCGAGGATGTTCCAGAAGCCATTGAGAACACCATTGAGATTGCTAAACGATGTAGTTTGGATTTGGTATTAGGCAAAAACTTTTTGCCAGATTATCCAGTTCCAGAAGGTATGAGTATTGGGGATTTCTTAGCGCAGGAATCACGAAAAGGACTAGATTCGCGTTTGCAGCGAATTTTTGATCCAAGGGCTGATGACTTTGAAGAGAAAGCAAAACCTTATCGCGAACGCTTAGAAATTGAACTCGATGTAATCAATGGCATGGGGTTTCCGGGTTACTTCTTGATCGTTGCGGACTTCATTCGATGGGCTAAAGACAATGCTGTACCGGTTGGCCCGGGTCGTGGCTCTGGTGCAGGTTCGTTGGTTGCCTATGCACTAAATATTACTGACCTTGATCCGCTCGAGTTGGATTTGCTGTTTGAGCGATTCTTGAATCCAGAGCGTGTCTCCATGCCCGACTTTGATGTCGACTTTTGCATGGATAAGCGAGATCAAGTTATCAGCTATGTCGCGCGGACCTATGGGCGTGATTCGGTGTCGCAAATCATCACCTTTGGCTCGATGGCAGCAAAAGCTGTGGTGCGAGATGTGGGCCGTGTGTTGGGCCACCCTTATGGCTTTACCGATCGCGTGGCAAAAATGATTCCCCCCGATCTTGGTATGACGCTAACTAAAGCGTTAGAAGAATCTGAGGATCTTGCCGCAGCCTACAAAGATGATGAAGAGGTCACCCAGCTTATTGATATGGCGCTTCAGCTTGAGGGTTTGGCGCGTAATGCGGGTAAGCACGCCGGTGGTGTTGTTATCTCTCCCGGTAACCTGACCGATTTCTCGCCGCTCTATTGTGAAGCGGATGGCACTAACCTGGTTACCCAGTATGACAAGGATGATGTTGAAGCTGCTGGCTTAGTGAAGTTCGATTTCTTGGGTCTACGAACTTTAACCATTATCGATTGGGCACTTGAGACGATTAACCGCGAGCGTCAACAAAAGGGTGAGTCAATCATCGAGATTGATCGTATCCCGCTAGATGATTCTAAATGCTTTGATTTGCTGAAGAGTGCAGAAACCACTGCGGTCTTTCAGCTTGAATCGGATGGCATGAAGCAGCTGATTAGTAAGCTTCAGCCAGACTGCTTTGACGACATCATCGCATTGGTTGCTTTGTTCCGTCCTGGTCCATTGCAATCAGGCATGGTAGATAACTTTATTAACCGAAAGCACGGTCGTGAAGAAGTCTCATATCCGGATGTGCATTATCAACATGATTGTTTAAAGCCGATTCTTGAATCGACCTATGGGGTCATCTTGTATCAAGAGCAGGTCATGCAGATCGCTCAGGTGATGGCAGGTTATAGCTTGGGTGGTGCTGACTTACTTCGTCGTGCGATGGGTAAGAAAAAGCCTGAAGAGATGGCTAAGCAGCGTGCGGTTTTTGAGGAAGGATCTAAAGAAAACGACATCGATCCTAACTTGGCGATGAAGATCTTCGACTTGGTAGAAAAGTTTGCTGGTTATGGTTTTAACAAGTCGCACTCGGCAGCCTATGCACTGGTGTCATATCAAACTCTTTGGCTAAAGACGCATTATCCAGCGGCTTTCATGGCGGCTGTGTTGTCCTCTGATATGGAGAACACCGACAAGGTGGTTAATTTCATTGAAGAATGTCGCTCAATGGGGCTTGAAGTTCAGCCGCCTGATGTGAATCGTTCTTTCTATCGCTTTACCGTTGATGGTGATGCCACGGTGATTTATGGCTTAGGTGCCATAAAAGGGGTTGGTGAAGGTGCGATTGAAGGCTTTGTTGAAGCGCGTCAATCAGGTGAATTCAAAGATATCTTTGATCTGTGTCGTCGAATTGATCTAAAGCGTGCCAACCGCCGTACCCTTGAATCACTCATTCGCGCCGGCGCACTCGATCGGATTGGTGTGAACCGCGCAAGCTTGATGGCGCAGCTACCACTCGCACTTAAGGTGGCTGAAAAACACGAAGCCGACCAAGCAGCAGGAATGATAGATATGTTTGGTGATGCTGTCGCAGAACCTGATCCAAGCTTGGGAGTAGAGCTCGAAGACCTTGAAGAGTGGGATGAACAAATTCGTCTTCAAGGCGAAAAAGAAACGCTCGGATTATTCCTCACCGGTCACCCGATGGATCGATACATTCCTGACTTAAGTGGTCTGGTGAGTAGTCGAATTGCTAAGTTATCTTTAGATGATGTTTCGGGCACACGTAATCGTCGGGGTGGGAAAAAGGTCAAGATTGCCGGTTTAGTTGTAGCGGTAGCGTGTCGTAATACGCAGCGTGGTCAGATGGCTTCGGTGTTACTGGATGATAAATCGGGTCGTATTGAATCGACGTTGTTTAGCGAGACCTATGAACACTATCGTGATGCGATCGGTACGGATGCTTTGCTAGTTGTAGAAGGCTCTCTAGTGCCAGATGAATATCGTGGTGGTTTGTCCTTGCGTGTCGATACTGTCGAATCACTCGATGACTATTGGCAAGCAAGTTGCCAAGGCATGTTGATTGAGATTAATGAGTCGATGATGCGAAGTCAGGGCATTGCCTCAATGGATGTTATCAGTCAGCTTAAAGAGTACCTTTCCCTTCATGCAGGTGGTGCCTGTCGAGTTACCGTATCGTACCAGCGAATGGATGCCTCAGTGAGATTACGCCTAGGTGATCAGTGGAGTCTCAAGGTTAATCACGATCTTTTACGCCAATTACGTAAATGGTTGGGAGAAGAGGCTGTGAAGATACGTATGGGGGTTCCTGGTACCGAGATCACGACCTCGCCGGAATCGGAAATGGCCTAAAGGGTCAGTAAAAAGTAGATTGCATTTGAGCGCAGATAGGATCACTTTGCGTTATAATTGACGCATTATCAGTACTCATAGAGTTTCGTCTAATGAACTTAGATTTTCTAGATTTCGAACAGCCCATTGCTGAGCTTGAAGCCAAGATTGAAGAGCTTCGTTTGGTGGGATCGGATGCTGAGATCAATATCCAAGACGAAATCGATAAGCTGACCTCGAAAAGTCAAAAGCTCACCGAATCTATCTTTACCAAATTAACCCCTTGGCAAATCTCTCAACTCTCTCGTCACCCGCTGCGTCCTTATACGCAGGATTATATCGATGCGATTGTTGATGATTTTGAAGAACTACACGGTGATCGTGCTTATGCGGATGATCGCGCGATCATTGGTGGCTTGGGTCGTATTGGTGAAAAAGCAGTTATGATCATTGGCCATCAGAAAGGCCGTGATACTAAAGAAAAGATTCATCGTAACTTTGGTATGCCTCGTCCTGAGGGCTACCGTAAAGCGTTGCGTTTAATGAAGACGGCTGAGCGTTTCAATTTACCTGTGATTACCTTTATCGACACTCCTGGGGCTTATCCAGGCATTGGTGCAGAAGAGCGTGGTCAGAGTGAAGCGATTGCGCGTAACTTGTTTGAGATGGCGGGTCTTCGTACGCCAATCATTGCGACTGTTATTGGTGAAGGTGGCTCCGGTGGTGCCTTAGCTATTGGTGTGGCCGATCGTGTGATGATGATGCAGTACAGTACTTATTCCGTTATCTCGCCAGAAGGTTGTGCTTCCATCTTATGGAAGAGTGCAGAGAAGGCCTCTATTGCAGCAGAGGCGATGTCGATTACCTCGAAAGATCTCAAAGGCCATGAGCTTATCGATGAGATCGTACCTGAGCCATTAGGCGGTGCTCATCGTGATCCTAAAGCAGCTGCGCGTAACCTTAAGGCCTCATTAATTGAAGCGATTAACGGCCTTAGCGATGTCGCAACGGATCGTTTGCTCGATTCACGTTATCAACGTCTGATGTCTTACGGCGTCGTTGTCGAATAAGTGATGCAGTGCGCTGACCTCCAGCGTGTATTAGCGACTCTTCCAGCTCCTACAGAATACTGGGTTGCCTACAGTGCGGGTGTCGACTCGCATGCTTTATTACATTTACTCTCTCAATGTCGCGATGACTTGTCAGTGCCTATTAAAGCGGTGCATGTAAATCATGGTTTACAAGAAGATGCCGCTAAGTGGGCGGTACATGCTCAAGTAGTCTGTGATGACTTGGGTATTGAGCTAGTCACTTTGCAGGTAAGTGACAAGCCCGCGGTCAATCAAAGTATCGAGGCCTTTGCGCGCGAACAACGTTATCGTTTGATTGGTAATGTGATGCCAGCTGAGGCGATGTTACTAACAGCGCAACATCAGGACGATCAAGCTGAAACATTGATTCTGCAATTATTGCGTGGTGCGGGTGTTGATGGCTTAGCGTCAATGCCGCTGTGCCGTGAATTTGCCCGAGGATGGCTTGCGCGACCTCTGCTAGAGTTTTCTCAAGATGCGGTGATGGACTATGCCAAAGCGCATCAGCTGCAATGGGTCGATGATCCTAGTAATGCATCCCATACCTATGACCGTAACTACCTGCGACATCAGGTTATGCCAGTACTCAAACAACGTTGGCCACACGCGGCACAAACGATGGCAAAGTCAGCAAGCTTGTTAGGTGAGGGGCGACATTTCATTAGTGCCCAGTTAACAGAGAAGTTACATGTCCGCGTGAATCAGCGCCGTTTCTCTGTTGAATCATTTGCTGAGTTAGATTCGTTTTCGCGACGTCAGTTGCTGCGCGAATGGCTACGCATAAGCGCATGCGATTTGCCGGATGCATCTCGTTTGAGTAGCTGCGAAAAGCTTTCACTGAGCGAAACGGATTCAGGTGAAGTGTGCTGGTCTACTATTTGTGTCAGGCGCTATGCACAGCAGCTATGGATCACGCCAAGAGAATTGCCTGTAGTTAACAGTGTGCCGCATGTTGTTCGATCCGCTAGTGATCGAATCGATCTTGAAGAAGGTCGATTAGTTGCGTGCGCTGCTAAAGATGGCATCCCTAAAGCGGCATGTGATGAAGGGCGGGTGAGCATTCACCATCATGCAGAAGGCTGTCGTTATCGTTTGCTCGGTAGAGAGGGTGAGCGTCGCTTTAAACAACTGTGCCAAGAGCTCGGTATTCCATCGTGGTCACGCATGTTGCAGCCTTTAATCATGGTGGATGGTTTGCTTTGGGCGATTGGTAATCACCGTGTGAGTGCGCCATCAGGCTTGACTGAGGATCAATCTATTGAGTTTCAATGGGAGTCAGACTGGGCATGAATCGAGCAGTAATTAATCTGTTGTTACTCCTTGCAATGGCTTTGCTCGTCATTGGCTTGAGTCAGCCGATCCTCTCGCTCGAGAAGTTTTATATTTTTGGAAACGAGGTCAGCTTACTTTCAGCGCTTGAGCAGCTCGCGAATCAAAACGATTGGGGTTTGTTTGCGCTTGTGGGTGCCTTTAGTGTCTTGTTTCCGATGATCAAAGTGAGTTTGTTGATTGTGATTGCCAATGAGCCGGCAAAAACCGCTAAACACGCAAAACACCTAAAGTGGCTAGCGACTTACAGCAAATGGTCGATGCTCGATGTGTTTGTGGTGGCCTTGTTGGTGGTTTCAGTCAAGCTAGGCGCTTTAGCGCAGGTGAATGTCGAGCTGGGAATCTATGCTTTTGCCGCAAGTGTCATTCTGACTATGCTAGTGTCCAATTGGATGGGCTCACACAAGGGTTAAGGCCCAATAAAACCTACGTTTTTTTCTGATCTGCGCTAGAATCTCGGGCTTAATTTCTGAGGTATCTATGCAGGACATCAACCCCATTAAGAGTGCTTTCGCGGATCTCCGTGAGCGTGTTACAGCGCTTAGGGGGTATCTTTGACTATGAGTTCAAGAAAGAGCGCCTAGAAGAGGTGCTGGGTGAGCTTGAAGATCCTGCTGTCTGGAATGAGCCAGACCGAGCTCAAGCCTTAGGTCGAGAGCGCTCAAGTTTAGAAGATGTCGTACTCGGTTTAGATCAGCTGACCTCAGGTCTTGCTGATGGTGCGGACCTTCTCGAGATGGCGGTCGAAGAGGGTGATGCAGAAACCGTCGATTCGATTACCGATGATGTCGAGTCGTATACCAAGCAAGTCGAAACCCTTGAATTCCGTCGCATGTTCTCTGGCGAGATGGATGTGAACAATGCTTTCCTTGATATTCAAGCAGGTTCCGGTGGTACCGAGGCGCAAGATTGGGCTGAGATGCTGCTGCGCATGTATCTGCGTTGGGGTGAAGCTCACGGTTTTAAAACCGAGTTGATGGAAGCGTCAGCCGGTGATGTGGCTGGTATTAAATCTGCCACCATCAGTTTCCAGGGTGAATATGCCTTTGGCTGGCTACGTACCGAGACCGGTGTGCACCGTCTAGTGCGCAAATCACCTTTCGACTCAGGTGGTCGTCGCCATACTTCATTCAGCTCAGTGTTTGTCTCACCAGAGGTTGATGATTCGATTGAGATCGATATTAATCCGGCAGATGTGCGTACTGATACCTACCGTGCATCGGGTGCAGGTGGTCAGCACGTTAACAAAACAGACTCTGCGATTCGTTTGACCCACGAGCCAACGGGTATCGTGGTGCAGTGTCAGAACGATCGTTCGCAACACAAAAACCGCGACCAAGCGTGGAAGCAGTTGAAGGCGAAGTTGTACGAGCTCGAAATTCAAAAACGTAATGAGTCAGCGCAAGCGTTGGAAGACACCAAGTCAGATATCGGTTGGGGTAGCCAAATTCGTTCGTACGTTCTTGACCAGTCGCGCATCAAAGACCTGCGCACAGGTGTTGAGACAGGTAATACGCAATCAGTATTGGATGGCAATTTAGATATGTTCATCCAAGCAAGTTTAAAAAGTGGTTTGTAAGGGTTAAACATGACTGACCAGCAACAAGACGAAAACAAGCTCATCGCACAGCGTCGTGAAAAGCTCGCAGCGATTCGTGAGAAGGGCGTTGCTTTCCCGAATAGCTTCCGTCGTGATGCACTCGCAAGTGAGTTGCAAGATCGTTTTGGTGACAAGTCGAAAGAAGAACTCGCTGAGATTAATCAGCGTGCAAGTATTGCTGGCCGCATCCTGGCAAAACGTGGCCCATTCCTCGTGATTCAGGACATGTCGGGTCGCATTCAGTTTTACATCGATAAAAAAGCGCTACCCGAAGAGATCAATGCTGACATTAAGACATGGGACATAGGCGATATTGTCGGTGGCGAAGGTCCAATCAGTAAGTCAGGTAAAGGTGACTTATATATTCATGTTGATAAGGTCGAGATGTTGACTAAATCGCTTCGCCCATTGCCTGAGAAATGGCACGGCCTGTCTGATCAAGAGCAGCGTTATCGTCAGCGTTATGTCGATTTGATCGTTAGTGAAGAGACTCGCAAAACCTTCCAATTACGTTCAAAAATCATTCATTACATCCGCCAGTATTTTTCGGGTGAAGACTTCCTAGAAGTTGAAACGCCTATGATGCACGTCATTCCGGGCGGTGCGAGTGCGCGTCCGTTTAAGACGCATCACAATGCCTTGGATATGTCATTGTTCTTGCGTATCGCGCCAGAGCTTTATCTTAAGCGTTTGGTTGTTGGTGGCTTTGAGCGAGTGTTCGAGATCAACCGTAACTTCCGTAACGAAGGCCTCTCAACACGCCATAACCCAGAATTCACCATGATCGAATTCTACGAGGCCTATGCAGATCACAATGATTTGATGGATCGCACCGAAGCCTTGTTCCGCGGCATTGCGAAAGATGTTGTGGGTAGTGAGGTGATTACCTACCAAGGAGAAGAGTTTGACTTTGGAAAGCCGTTTGCACGCATGACGGTTAAAGAGGCGATCTTGCACTTTAACCCTGAGATTAAAGCTGAACAGCTCGAGGATCTCGCGTCGGCTACGGCGATTGCAGAGTCATTGAAGATCGAGGTAAAACCAACCTATGGATTAGGCAAGGTGCAAATCGAAATCTTTGAAGAGACTGCTGAACATCGCTTAATTCAACCGACCTTTATTACAGCGTATCCGACAGAAGTATCACCATTGGCGCGTCGTAATGATGCAGATCCATTTGTTACCGATCGTTTTGAATTCTTTGTCGGTGGTCGTGAGATTGCGAATGGCTTCTCGGAGCTTAATGATGCAGAAGACCAAGCTGAACGCTTCCGCAAGCAGGTAGAAGAAAAAGAAGCTGGTGATGCCGAGGCAATGCACTTTGATGCGGATTATATTCGTGCTCTGGAGCATGGCTTACCGCCAACTGCCGGCGAGGGTATCGGTATAGACCGCTTGGTGATGTTATTCACTGATGCACCGTCTATCCGCGATGTCTTGCTCTTCCCGCATATGCGACCTGAGTCAAACGACTAAGCAAAATAAAGCCCGCGAAAGCGGGTTTTTTTGAAATAAGAAGAATTTGACTATCCTTTATATTTAAATATTCGATTTGGATGGATTATTCCCGTCAATTCTCTCAAAGAATGCGGGATATGCACTTATCTTGCGCTGTAGATTTAATTTGAATAGGGATGTGTTATCCGCAAGTCTAGTATATTATATTTTAAGTCAATAATTTTATGAAAGTTTAGATATGGTGAAGCTCCGCTTATATAAATTAGGTATTACAGCTGTAATGACATTGTTAATGACGGGTTGTGTTGGCACAGCTGCTTTAAAAAAGCAGTCTATAAACAATCAAGCAGTTTATGCGGGCGGTGGATATCAGTCGGCCGCAATGAGTCTTGAAGCTGATTTGGGCTTAAGAGACAAAAAGACAGGAAAGTTGAAGCAGGTTAAAGCAAAGAGAGCTAATGTTCTTATGCATTTAGATGCTGGGGAAGCTTGGCGTTTATCTGGTGAATATAGTCGTTCTAATGAACATTATGACGCAGTGGAGGTTTTGTTTAGCAAGGAAGATAATTCATCAATAGGCGAAGATCTAGCAGAAGGTGTTGGATCTATACTTTTAAATGATAGTGCAGCCTCCTATGTGCCTACTCCGCCAGAGAGAGTTTTAGTCAATTACTACAAGGCATTATCTATTTGGAGCTTAGGTGACAAAGCTTCATCTAGAATTGAGTTTAATAGAGCTAATGAGCGAGCCAGGTTAGCATCTGAGTCTTACGAAAAAGAGATACAGAAAGCTAAAAAAGAAGCAAAACAGAAAAGACAAAAGCCTGCCACGGAGAATGAGGAGCTTCAATCGGCTATTTACGAAAAGTACCCGAATATTCAAGACTGGGAAGTTTACGATAGTTTTGTAAATCCAGCGGTTGCTTATACAAACGCTCTTTTTTTAATGGGTGGTGATTCGACAGATCGCGCAACTGCTAATACCCTTTTAAAAAGAGTTTTAGCGATGACCTCTGGAAATTCTGTAGTAACCAGTGATATTGAATTTCTTGAATCTAATCCAGGAAAAATAGAAAAGAATACATGGATTATTTACGAAGCTGGTCAGGGGCCATCTCTTAAGGAAAATAGATTTGACATACCTTTTGTCATACCTGACAAAAAACGAGGTACTAGAGTTATTTTACTATCCTATGCCTTGCCCGAGTTTGTTGCTGGTGGTCAGAAATTTGTTGGCAATAGTATTTTTATTGATCGAGAGCCTATTGATTTTTCGGATTTGGCGGATATGAATAAAGTGGCAAAAACTGAATTTAAAAAACGATGGCCAGGTGTTTTAACTAGGGCGACTGTGTCTGCTATTACAAAAGCTTTACTACAAAATGAAGCAGGCAAGCAGAACGGCATGGCAAATCTAATCGCTACTATTTACACTGCTGCTTCTACTAAAGCTGATGTGCGCGGGTGGAAAAAATCACCGGCTAAATGGTACTTAGCCAAACTTAACCCCAAAAAAGGCAAAAGTATCCTAAATATTCCTTATGCTGCTTCATCTGTACGCGTGGAGCTTGATTCTGAGGCTTCCGAGTTAATTTATATTAAACAGCCATCTGCTTCGGCTAAGCCCTTGGTCACAAAGGTACGATTATGAGTCATTTTCAGGCTTTAAAAATAGGTTCAATGATTGCAGGAATGGTAATTGCAGGTTGCCAAACTCAAGCGACTAGAGTGGTTGAGCCTGAATGGAAGTCTCGTGTCACAGATAACAGTTTTAATGCTGATGTCTTTTCGGTGAAAAGAAAGAGCGATGATAAGGTCGGCTTGGTATTAGATATTAATTTCGTAAGCAAATCCCCAGCTCACAATAAAAGCCGTTATCGAGTGAGATGGATGGATGGCTCAGGCCATACAATTGACTCTATTACTAGTATTTGGCGCGATCTTAGTTTGTCGGCTTACGAGAAATATTCTGTTTCTCATACCGCTCCAAGTCTTAGTGTTAAAGATTACGCCATAAATTTAGAGGATTAATTATGCATTTCAGAAATTTTAAGTTTGCTTTGGTCGCGATTATTCTTTCGTTCAGTTTGACGGGGTGTAACTCAATGCCTGAAAGAGTTGATATGCGCAATGATCGTGTAGTTGAAACTATGGGTTTGCAATACCGCGACTTTGATGAGGCAGCAGCTAAAATGATTGATTCATTGCTGGGTGGAAGGGCGTTGGTTCATCCCAATGGTGGTAGATATATTTTAGCTATTGGTGATATTAAAAATGACACTATGCAGAGGATTGATACTGATCAATTGATAAAAAAGATTCGTATAGCATTGTTGAACTCAGGGCGTGTGGTTGTGTCTACGGCAGTAGGCGTAAATGGTGCTGAAGATAAAATGATTTACATGCAAAGAGAGTTGCGAGGAAATTCTGAATTTAATCAAACTAGGGTGGCTAAAAAAGCACAGCTGCAAGCGTTTGATTTGTCTATGTCGGGAAAAATATTACAGAGAAACGTTACAACTGGTGGTGGTAAAACTCAAGCGGATTACTATTTTCAGTTAACAATTACCGATGTGAATACAGGTTTAGGTATTTGGGAAGGTGAAGAGCGAATAAGTAAGCGTGGTTCATCTCGTTCGGTGAGTTGGTAATCAATTGGGGGTAAGTGCATATGTTAGTTAAGCGTCGTATTAATGCATTAATAATTTTGTTGTTAAGCACCTTTTCTATTGTTGCTCAAGCTGAAAAGGCTAAGCCACCTGTAATTAATGAAATTAAGGCCGGACAAGACCTCAGCTCGGAGTTATCCAGTTATGCAACAAAACTTAAAAATTTTTTTAGGTCACAGGGTGCGAATTACAGCGTTGCATATGGAATAGGTGCTATGAGTGTCACCGATAAGTCTGACTCAATGTTTATGCAATCGGTCACGGATGCTTATAAACAAGCGTTAATTGATGCGTATATTAAATTAGCAATTCAAACCAATCCCAATGGCTTGGATGTTAGTACAGATGATAACGGTGGCCTCTCTCAGCAAAAAGGTAATGCATTCAAAGCAAAAGTTAAAAAAGAATGTCGAGACGAAGCGCTTTTAGCTCAAAGTAGAAAGGCGAAAGAGGATGAAGAAAAAGCAGCTGAAAAAGAATCAATGTGGAATGCACTTAAGGAGCGCATTAGGTACGGCGAGCAAGAAAAAGAAGCTAATTTAAAAACTGAGACTGTCCAGAAAGACTTTATTCATATTTGCCATAAGGATGGACCTTCATTTTCTCAAGCTTCTTTTAGATCTGAATCATTGGAAGATGTTTTGAGCGGTGGTCGCGTTTGGGCAACGGTTCTGCATGATAAGCAGTTGGGTTTAGTATTGCTCAGGTCGCCCGATACAAGTGCGATCGCTTCGGTTTTGAAGAATCAGCGTAAACCATCCAGTATCAATAGGGCTGCGTTAAATGAGGTTACTGAAGCGATAGAAAATGAAATATCGGATTATGGTGCAACCATTCCTGATGGTGTGGTGGGTACTCGAATGAAAAAGCTATCCAATGGGGAGTGGGCTATCTACTCATATGGTGCTTATCAAACACTGTCGGAAGGTGGTGATTTCATGTCTGCGGTCATGATGACTAGCGATGCATCTAGTGCTGCTCAAGAGGCTAGGGCGGAGCTTAGTCGTTTTTCTCAATTGACTCTTAGTAAAAACTCATCTAATGAAAACATAAGAGCAGTGGAGCAGTCTTATAAAGTTGAAGTGAATCTCACAAAAGATACCTCTAAGGTATCACTAAATGAAGAGACTACTATGGGTGCGATAATTAATCAGGTGTGGTCCGCTCAGTCAGATTTGCAGCTTGTAGGAAGTGAGGAGATTTTCACTAGAAGCTTTTCTGATGGGCCTTTAAAGTACTACCTGTCAGTCGTGGCTTGGAGTCCTAGCATCATGGCAATGAATATGGGTGACAGGTCTTCACAAGAAGCAGCTGCGGATGCTGCGTTGAGAAATCCTACAAGCTCAAAGTCAAGTCAATCCGATCAAGTGACTAATGGAAGCTCAAAGGTCTTAATCCCTAATCAGGATTGGTGATTTCATGAACGCAAGAATCCTTTTCATTCTCCTGTTAATTTCTTTATCTGGTATTGCTCATGCCGGTGTGGTTGAGGCGAATGTTACTGGAGAGGGTATTGGTGCAACAGAGGAGTTGGCACTAAAGAAAGCCCTTATTCAGGCTGTTGCTAAGACAGGTTTGTCGATTAGTTCAATCTCTCATTTGACGTCTAATTCACTAAGATCAAGTGGCAATAATGGTGCATCATCAATATCTTTGACAAGTCAATCTACTTCCAATGAGTCGGTTGAGGGGGAAATAAAATCCTGGCGAAAGTTGTCCTCACGTAGAACTAAAGATGGTCTGCATAAAGTAAAAGTAAGTGCATCTATCTATAGATATCAGCATGATGAATCTACTAAAAGAAAAAGAATAGCTGTCGTTTCATTATCTAGCCATAAGGCTGCAGGTTTAGATTTGGTTAATAAGATTGAAAGCTATTTGGTTCAAAGTCGTAAGTTTTCAGTTTTATCAAGAAGCCACGTTGATGAAATCTTAGATGAGCATAATTTTCTTCTAACAATGGGTGTTTCTCTTGAGGAGAGAGCTCGAGTGGGTAACTTGCTCGGTGCTGATTTACTTTTATTGGTTAATCTGGAAAAAATCCATCATAAAAATCGTACCGATAAGCTTTTACTTACTGGCCAAACCTTTAAACATACTGACAGCTTGGCAGTAATGTCTTTGAAGGTGATTTCTACATCTTCTGGTGAAATTAAGTTTTATCAAACTTACTCTTTGAGCGGTGAGGATAAGTTTTCATCTATGTCAGAGTTAATAAATCAATTAGCTGAAAGAGCTTCTACAGATTTGGTTCAACGAATTTATCCCAATAGGATTGTTAAAATTACCAATGGATCAGTTTTTATTAATATAGGCGGTGAGAGTATAAACAAAGGCGATTTGTATGATGTTTATGCCGAGGGAGATGCCATCATTGATCCTTACACTGGAGAGTCGCTCGGTAAATCAGAAATTTATGTCTCTAGAATTATTGTTGATCGTGTTCAGTCTAAGTTTTCTGTGGCGCATGTAATTGATGGACAAGAGATTTTTGAGGGGATGATAATTAGGCCATCTGAGGTTAAAAGATCCATAGATCATGAAAGGATTGATAGAGTTCCCAATTCCGAACCTGGCGAGGCTAGTAAAGGATTTAAACTACCTTTCGATTGAGTCTAATTTATATTTCGAAGCGCTGAATCAAAGATCTAATCAGCATAAGCATAGGGCAGGTTAAGTGCCGTTAGCTTGGGTCCGTCAGGACTTCCAATATGTAGGTCATCCGCTTCGATCGCACTGATTGGTGTGACGATAAGCATTTCGCTTTTTCCTTCATCATTCATCGCGGCATTTACCACCTTGCCGGCGCCTTGGCCTGAGTCGGTTGAGGCTGAGAAAAGCTCGGTACCTGCTTCAGGTGTATCGCCATCAATCAATGCGCGATACATGCGACGTTTCAACTTACCGAGATATTGCATACGTGCGACGACTTCTTGGCCGGTGTAGCAGCCTTTGGTGAAGCTAACGCCTTCGATCAATTGAAGGTTAACCATTTGCGGCACAAAGGCATCGCTTGTGGCTTGGTAAATAGTTGGAATACCTGCGCGAATGTCGAGTAGCTGCCATTGCTCAATCGAACCAACATTCGCCACACTGGTTTGCCAGAGCGTACGCGAGATTGTGCTATTCGCAATGACCCATGCGCGATGACGATCACCTGGAATACGAACAGTGATAATGTCATTGTCTTCGATGGTTTGATTCGGTAGGTCAGGCAACGAAAGACCTAATCCATCTGTGGCGTTCTGGCCGCTATATTC
>CBFHYJ010000031.1:0-18155 GCA_965659945.1 Sedimenticolaceae bacterium
AAAGAGATCGAGCTGAAAGACAAGTTCGAGAACATGGGCGCACAGATGGTTAAAGAAGTTTCTTCTCAAACCAACGATGTAGCGGGTGACGGTACAACTACCGCTACCGTACTGGCGCAAGCGATGGTTCGCGAAGGCATGAAAGCAGTTGCTGCTGGCATGAACCCAATGGATCTAAAGCGCGGTATGGACAAAGCTGTTGTTGCAGCAGTTGAGCACTTGAAGTCAATGTCAGTGCCATGTTCTGACACAAAAGCAATCGCTCAGGTAGGTACTATCTCTGCAAACTCTGATGAGAGCGTTGGTGAGATCATTGCTGAAGCAATGGAGCGCGTTGGTAAAGAAGGCGTTATCACTGTTGAAGAAGGTTCAGGTCTCGATAACGAGTTGGACGTTGTAGAAGGTATGCAGTTCGACCGTGGTTACTTGTCGCCTTACTTCATCAACAATCAAGAAGCACAGATGGTTGATTTAGAAGAGCCATTCGTCCTTATCCACGACAAGAAAATCGCAAACATTCGTGACTTGTTGCCAGCGTTGGAAGCAGTAGCGAAAGCCGGTCGTCCTTTGATGATCATCGCTGAAGATGTTGAAGGTGAAGCGTTGGCAACCTTAGTTGTTAACAACATGCGTGGCATTGTTAAGGTTGCTGCGGTTAAAGCACCTGGTTTCGGTGATCGTCGTAAAGCTATGTTGCAAGACATCGCGGTATTAACTGGCGGCACAGTAATTTCTGAAGAAGTTGGTTTGACCCTTGAGAAAGTCACTTTGAACGAGCTGGGTACTGCTAAGCGCATCCAGATCAACAAAGAAGAGACCACTGTTATCGACGGCGCTGGTACTGAAGGTGATATCAAAGCACGTTGTGAGCAGATCAAAACTCAAATCGAAGCAACCACCTCTGATTACGATCGTGAGAAGTTGCAAGAACGTCTAGCGAAGTTGGCTGGCGGTGTTGCAGTTATCAAGGTTGGTGCTGCGACCGAAGTTGAGATGAAAGAAAAGAAAGACCGTGTTGACGATGCATTGCACGCAACACGTGCTGCGGTAGAAGAAGGTATCGTTGCAGGTGGTGGTGTTGCATTGGTTCGTGCACAAGCAGCGGTTGCTGGCTTGGAAGGTGCGAATCCTGATCAAAACGTTGGTATCCAGATTGCACGTCGTGCAATGGAAGAGCCTTTGCGTCAGATCGTAGCTAACTCAGGTGATGAGCCATCAGTGGTTCTTAACGCTGTGGTTCAATCTTCGGGTAACCAAGGCTACAACGCAGCGACTGGCGAGTACATCGACATGGTTGATGCGGGTATTCTTGATCCAACTAAGGTAACTCGTTCTGCGCTTCAAAATGCAGCGTCTATCGCGACTCTGATGATCACTACCGAGTGTATGGTTGCAGATGAGCCTCAAGACGATGCGCCAGCAATGCCGGCCGGTGGTGACATGGGTGGCATGGGCGGCATGGGCGGCATGATGTAAATCAGCCCCCTTAGTGAGCTAAGAAACCCGCAGCTGATGCTGCGGGTTTTTTTATGCCTGGGATAAACACTTACTTGATGAATATCACTTGAGATGCACGTCGCTTTAGCTGATAGTCAAGTCAGTCCATAGGATTCGCGATGACCTCTCAAGCACTCACAAATTGGCAGGATGCACTCGGCGATCGAAGCTCGCCGTTTGTTCAAGCACAGCTTGAGCAAGTGTTTACTTGGTCTGACTTTCTAGCGACGCGTTTTGCGCGTGATACCGACTGGGTTCTACAGGCTGATTTTTCAACGCAATGGTCTGTGGGTGTTATCACTCAGGCGTTAAGTGATTCGCTCGTTGATGTTGCTGATCAAGCTGATTTAGCTCATCGCCTGCGCGCATTTCGTAACCGTCAAATGACGCGCATTATCTGGCGCGACCTCACGCAGCAAGCTGATCTCGATGAAACCTTGTCGGCGCTGTCTGAGCTTGCCGATGCGTGCATTGCTCAAGCGTTAGATCATTTGATGACTTGGGCTGTTGCAAAAGATGGCATGCCGCGAGATGAAGAAGCTAATGAGCAGCATCTCGTTGTACTTGGTATGGGTAAGTTGGGTGCAGGCGAGCTCAATCTTTCTTCTGATATTGATCTGATTTTTTGTTTCCCAGATCACGGTCAAACCGACGGCGCTCGCCCCTTAGAGAATGAAGCATTTTTTGTGCGCTTGGGACGCCAGCTTATTCAAGTGCTTAATAACAACACGGCTGATGGTTTCGTTTTTCGTGTGGATATGCGCTTACGACCTTTTGGTGAGTCAGGACCGTTGGTGGTGAGTTTTGATTCGCTTGAGAACTATCTCTTTGGCCAAGCACGTGAGTGGGAGCGTTATGCGATGGTCAAGGCGCGTCCGTTGACAGGGCTGTCTGGAGATAAAGCGCTCATTGAAAAGATGATCTCGGCGTTTGTTTATCGTCGATATATTGACTTTGGTGTGATTGAGGCGATTCGCGATATGAAGCGCATGATCGAGAAAGATCTGAAGCGCAAAGGTCAGGATGCCAACGTCAAGCTAGGGCTGGGTGGTATTCGAGAGGTCGAGTTTATCGGTCAAGCCTTCCAGTTGGTGCGCGGTGGTCGTGATAAAGGATTACAGATTCGTCCCATTCAGCAAGTACTACGATATCTTCAAGAAGTGGGATTGATTCCGGCGTATGCCGTTGAGCAATTACTCGATGCCTATATCTTCTTGCGCAAGGTTGAAAATCGTTTGCAAGCGTATCGTGATGAGCAAACTCATCACCTGCCAAAAGATGAGGCGCGAAGATTAGAGCTCACTCGCAGCATGGGTTTCGAGTCATGGGGCAGCTTCTTAGAAAAACTTGATCGTCATCGCCATCATGTACACGAACAATTTGAGCAGGTGTTTGATTCGCCACAATCTGAATCAAAAAATGATTCGGCGTTGATTTCAACTTGGCAAGACGAGTTAACGTCTGAGCAAGCCATTGAGCTGCTAGTTAAAAGCGAAATCGTGGATGTAGAACGGGTTGTAAACCAATTATTGACCTTTAAACAGTCATCCTTGGTTGCCACCTTGTCATCGTCTGCAAAGCGAAAGCTAGATCGATTGATGCCATTGATGTTGGCTGCATTAGATGAAAAGCCTCTCGATACTTTGGAGCGAATTATTCCTTTGCTTGAAGCGATTGTACGTCGCGCTGCTTACATGGATCTGCTGATAGTGAACCCTTTAGCGCTTAGTCAGTTGATGAAGCTGTTATCTGAGAGTGTCTGGATAGCAACTCAATTAGTAAAGCAGCCGGTTCTTCTTGATGAGCTGATCGACCCGCGTCGCTTGTATCAACCGGCTAGTCGTGATGAGCTCGCTGATGAGCTAAATACCATTTTGAACTCAGTGGATGAGGGTGATCTTGAGCAAGAGATGGAGCGGATGCGTCAGTTTGCTTCGGGTAATCGCTTACGAGTCGCCGCAGCGGATGTCGCTGATGCCATTCCAATCAATGTGGTGAGCGATCACTTGACCGAAATTGCTGAAGTCATTTTGTGGCGTTGTGAGTCCATTGCATGGCGAGATTTGGTGGCTAAGCATGGTGAGCCAAGCGAATGCATGGGCGAGGAAGATAGTTTTGCGGTAATAGGTTACGGCAAGCTTGGTGGTATTGAGCTGGGTTACGGCTCAGATCTGGATCTGGTTTTCTTGCATGGCTGCACCAAGGGGTCAGCGTCCACATCCGGTGAGAAGGTGCTGTCGAATGAGACCTTCTATGCCCGCCTGGGCCAAAAAGTCATTCATTTACTCACCACGCGAACTCCAGCAGGGCAGCTCTACGAGGCTGATATGCGTCTGCGTCCTAATGGAAATTCAGGTTTGCTAGTCAGTCCGTTGAGTACCTTTGAGCACTATCAAAAGAATGATGCGTGGACCTGGGAGCACCAGGCACTGATTCGGGCAAGAGCAGTGTCGGGCGATCCGGTGGTCGTGCAGCGTTTCAATGAGATTCGCCATGAGGTGTTATGCCAGCCGCGAAACGAAGAGAAACTTCGCGCTGAGGTCGCCGAGATGCGTCAGAAAATGCGAGGGCAGCTTGATAAAAGCGATGCTGAGTGGTTTGACCTTAAGCAGGGTGTTGGCGGCTTGGTGGATATTGAGTTCTTGGTTCAGTTCTCAGTACTTCGCTGGGCGAATCAGCATCCTGAGCTCACCCAGTGGACGGATAACGCTCGTCTTCTAGAGTTACTGGCAAAGCTTGATTTGCTACCTGATGAACAGGCAGAGCGTTTATTTGGTCTATATCGGGTTCTCAGGGCGCGCGTCCATCGTGCAGCTCTACAGGATCGCCCCTCCAAGATTGCCCAAGCCGAATTGGCGGAAGAGCGATCGATCGTGACGGAGATTTGGCAGTCACATTTCCCTGATTGAGCGGCGATGTAGAACGCTCACTAATATGTGATAATCCGCAGCTAAATTTGCGAGCTGACCAAAGTTCGCCCACTCAACAGTTTTTGGAGTACTAACGATGCAGACCATGGCAGATCGCGACGGAGTGATTTGGCTCGACGGTGAGATGGTGGATTGGCGTGAGGCGAAGACCCACGTGCTAACCCATACGCTTCACTATGGCATGGGTGTGTTCGAAGGTGTCCGTGCGTATAAGACTGATAAAGGCCCTGCGATTTTCCGTTTAGAAGATCACACCAAGCGCTTGTTTGAGTCGGCACATATCTTGGGTATGAAGATGCCTTATGACCAAGCGACGCTTAATGAAGCGCACAAGGCGGTTGTTCGCGATAACAAATTGAATTCTGCCTACTTCCGTCCAATGTGTTTTTATGGCTCAGAGGGTATGGGTTTGCGTGCAGATAATCTGCAAACACACGTGATGGTTGCGGCATGGGAATGGGGTTCGTATTTAGGTGAAGAGAATATGAAGAAGGGTATTCGTATCCGTGTATCTTCATTTACTCGTCACCACGTTAATGTGACCATGTGCCACGCTAAAGCGAATGGTAACTATATGAATTCAATGATGGCTCTTAAAGAGGCGTTGGATACCGGTTACGACGAAGCTTTGCTATTAGATGCGAATGGCTTTGTTATGGAAGGTTCTGGTGAGAATATTTTCTTGGTGCGTGATGGTAAGTTACACACGCCTGACCTGACATCGGCTTTGGATGGTATTACGCGTAAGACCATCATGCAGCTAGCGCGTGAATCTGGTTACGAAATCGTTGAGCGTCGTATCACTCGAGACGAAGTTTATATTGCTGATGAAGCCTTCTTCACTGGTACCGCTGCTGAAGTAACGCCGATACGTGAGGTCGATGGTCGTCAGATCGGCTGTGGTTCATGTGGACCGATCACTGAAGAGCTGCAAACCAAGTATTTCGATGTGGTTCATGGTCGAAGTGAAAAGCATCAAGACTGGTTAACTTACGTTTAAGGATTTTATGATGTCTGAGCAAAAACAATTATCAGCCATCCAGGTCACCAAAGACCAATTACCACTGAGCTGTCCGTCAGCTAATTCGGGTGTGCATGAATTGCATCCACGCGTGTTTTTGCCTATTGAGAAGACAGGTGAGGCGACCTGTCCTTATTGTGGTGCTAAATATCAGCTGCGTGACTAATGTTCTCACCTTATTTTCTAATTGGTTAATTAGAAAATGAATGCGCAGCCTAACTTTCCTGAGTCCCTAGAACGCTTTATTCAGCCAGGTAATTTTGCTTTTTGGCTAATCACTTATTTGTTTATTCATTTCGGCCTGCGTGTGTTTTTTACCGAGGCATTGCAGGTCGATGATGTAGAGCAGTTAAGCCACTCTCAAAGCTTTCAGCTTGATTACGGTAACTTTCAGCCACCGCTTTACACGTGGATGCTATGGCTAATCTGGAAGCTTATAGATCCAAGTTTTGCGGCGCTTTATCTGGTTAGATATCTCATTATTGGATTAAGCTTCTGGCTTTGGTATCGCGTTAGCTTGCTATTGTTTAAAGACGCTAGTTGGCAATTCGTTGCAGCAACGAGCTGGCTATTGCTTTTTGAGTTGGGTTGGAAGCTTCATCAAGGCTCAACACATACAACATTGCTTACCTTGGCGCTGATTGGCTCATTGCATGCCATAGTATTGATTGTTCAGCGAGGCGAATTTAGGCATTACGCTTATTTAGCATTCATGATGGCGATAGGCATCATGAGTAAATATAGTTTTGCAGGTTTTGTCCTTTTAACGCTGATCGCAGCTTTTCTTGTGCCGCAAATGAGAGAGCGTTTACTGAGTCTAAAAATGCTTTTTGCGATCGTTGTTGCTTTAGCTCTTAGCTCTCCAGTCATTTATAGCTTGCTCAACGCAACTCAAGGTATCGATCAACGATTAATCGCTGAGTGGGGTGGTGACACCTCGGTATTTGATTTGAGTCATGTTGATTTAGCTAAGGAGGTCTTAAGAGCAAACCTTGCTTTTTTGGTTCCTTTGATCGTGTTTGTGCTTGGCTTTGTTTTTAAGAAGGCATGCCTTAGTAAAGATCCGTTCACGCAATTTTTTGTCTGGTTTTTTGTCTTTTATATTGTTTTAACGGTGAGCTACGTATTTTTTGGCTTAGGGACTGAGATGAAACAGCGTTGGTTGCATCCATTTCTAATTTTTACGCCTTTTTTCTTGATACTTTTGTTCCAGCAGGTGGAGCAACCAAAACGTAGCTGGCGCCTGTATCAATCGGGATTAATTGTTTTTACTGTTTTAGTACTGGTAATTCGAGTGGTTCAAAGTTTTGGCTCGCCATACCTTTCTGAAAAAGCACATAGAAGTTCGTGGCCTATCTTGGGTGCGCTTAGAGCATTGCCTGAAGAGGTTAGGTATTCAAAACAGCTTTGCTTTACAGAGCACTATGCAAAAGAACATTTTAGATTGATAAGCAATGAGGCGAATGTGGAGGTGGGCAGCTGCGCTAAAGGAGCTGACTATTTGATTGAAACTAACCTGTTAAGCGATCTTAGAGAGAGTTCAGGCACTCATTTTTGCGATGAACTCAATAAGGATAGGGAAGTTCTTATCGATAAAGGTTCGGCAAGTTATCGTGTGCGTTGGGCAAAATGTGGTGTGCTAAACACCAAATAAAACTTTATCTACATGTTCACACATCGCGTGCATGATGGTGGTATGCGCTTCTTGGATGCGAGCTGTTTCATCACTAGGAACACATAAGCAAACATCACAAAGTGACTTGAGTTTTCCGCCTGCTTGACCTGTAAGACCAAGCGTTTTTAGACCATTATTTTTTGCGGCATTAATCGCTTTCACTACATTGGCTGAATTACCAGAGGTCGATATAGCGATCAGTAGATCCCCATATTGTCCATGCGCCTCGACTTGACGTGAAAATAGATCGTCAAACCCATAGTCATTACCAATGGCGGTTAGGTCCGAAGTGTTCACGGTTAAGGCAATAGCAGGGAGGGCTTTGCGGTCACCTTTGTAACGCGTTACCCACTCGGCAGCGATATGTTGTGCATCTGCCGCTGAGCCTCCATTGCCACATAACAGGACTTTTTGACCATTTTTGAAGGTGTCAGTGACAAGTTCTACTACTTCTACCAATTCATTAATTTGAGAATCCACTAGAGTGCGTTTGGTCTCTAAGCTTCTTTCAAAAGCAGAGGTGATAAGATGTTGAGTATCTGTCATGGGTCGCTCGTAGAATTTTGTTCAATCATAGCGAATGTCGTTTGATAAGTATCACTTAAATTTGAGAAATCAATTCATCCGTATGAAGAAAGATATAGAAAAAATCTTGATCGTTGGACCTTCATGGGTGGGTGATATGGTGATGGCACAAAGTCTATTCATTGCGCTTAAGACTCAAAATCCAGATGTTGTAATTGATGTTTTGGCGCCAAGTTGGAGCGCACCACTTCTGGCTAGAATGCCAGAGATCAATAAAGCGATTGATATGCCACTAGGGCATGGTCGCCTCGGGCTCTCAGATCGATGGAAACTGGGTAGGGCTTTGATTGGTATTTACGATCAGGCGATTCTTTTACCGAACTCATTCAAATCCGCGATCGTTCCGTGGGGTGCGAAAATACCGATTCGAACAGGATGGAAGGGGGAGATGCGTTATGGTCTTCTCAATGATCTTCGTTCATTAGATAAAGCAATTTATACAAAGACGGTGCAACGTTTTGTGGCACTTGCCTATGAAAAAGAAGCCAAATTTGACATTCAATATCCAAGACTGTCAGTAGAAAGATGTTCTGTTGAATTGGCGCTGAATAAATTTTCTTTAGATAGTTTGAGTGAAAATAAAGTTTTGGGTTTATGTCCTGGTGCGGAGTTTGGTCCATCAAAACAATGGCCCGCCGAGCATTATGCAAATTTAGCTAAAGAGTATATTCGAAGAGGCTGGTCTGTTTGGTTATTTGGATCAACCAAGGATCAAGTTATTACTCAGAAGATAAATCAACTTCTCGATGGTGAAGCGATTGATCTTGCTGGTCGCACAAGTTTGGCAGAAGCTATTGATTTGCTATCAGCGACAGATGCTGTTACTTCAAATGACTCTGGGTTAATGCATGTAGCAGCCGCGTTAGCGAGGCCATTAGTTGCGGTTTATGGATCTACCGATCCTAATTTCACGCCACCACTAGGTGCTTTATCGCGTGTAGTTGATTTAGAGCTTGAGTGCAGTCCATGCTTTAAGCGTGAGTGTCCCCTAGTGCACATGGATTGTATGAACCAGATTGAGCCTAAGATGGTGATTGATGCTATGGATCACTTAATTGAGGCAGGTCGCTAATGCATGTCTTGGTAGTAAAGACATCTTCAATGGGAGATGTGATTCATACACTTCCTGCGATTGAAGATGCTACTAAGGCGATTCCTGGTATTAAGTTTGATTGGTTGATTGAAGAGGGTTTTCAGGAGATCCCTGCATGGCATGATTCAGTTGATAAAGTCATTCCTATCGCTTTAAGAAGATGGAGAAAATCTTGGCTTAAGGCATTCTTTTCTAGTGAGATAAAGTTATTCCTAAAAAAACTTAGGGAAACGAAATACGATGTAATTATTGATGCCCAAGGGTTGTTAAAGAGCGCAGTGCCGGCAAAGTTTGCCCGAGGAACCTTAGTTGGGTTTGATAAAGCCTCAGTACGCGAAGGAATAGCAGCGAAATTTTATGATCGTGACTTAACGGTTGATAAATCGCTACATGCAATAGAGCGGGCACGCCGATTATTTGCTCGGGCGCTTGGCTACGAATATCAAGACACGTCACCTGCAGTTAAATTAAATTTAAATGCTGCTGAGGAAGATAAAAAAGGCATTTTGTTTCTTCATGGAACAACTTGGCCCTCTAAGCATTGGCCGGATGACTCTTGGCTTGAGCTAGGCAAGTTATTAAAAGAGGAGAGCGAAGCTATTTTCCTTCCTTGGGCAACAGCTCAAGAAAGAACTCGCGCTGAATGGTTAGGGAAAAAACTGGATGTTTCGGTTCTGCCGAAATTCAGTCTTACTGAAATAGCAGAATTGATGTTGAAGGTTAAAGCGGTTGTGGGTGTCGATACTGGCTTAACTCATCTAGCAGCTTTATTGGATGTGCGATCTATTGGCATTTATGGATCTACAGATGTTGGATTGACTGGCGCTATTGGCATTAAGCATAAAAACATATATTCAATTTATGAGTGCTCACCGTGTCTAAAGAAAATATGCATTAAGCTTTCGTATGAAGTAGTGGCGCCACCTTGTTATAAAGAAATTGCTCCGCAAGACATTGTTAAACAGCTTGGTTTTTAGTCGCCTGCTTTTTATATAGCTCTGCATATCGACTATGCCTTGAGAGTAGTTCTTTATGGCTGCCACTTTCAACAATTAAGCCATTCTCAAGCACATGTATAAGATCAGCGTCTTTTATGGTGGATAAGCGATGCGCAATTACGATGTTGGCTCGCCCTTCTTTGGCATGATCTAAAGCCTCTTGAATTGAAGCTTCTGAATCAGTATCTAAAGCTGAGGTGGCTTCATCAAGAATAAGAATTTTAGGGTTGGCATAGAGTGCACGTGCAATGGCTATCCGCTGTCTTTGACCGCCTGAAAGTCGAGCGCCGTTTTCGCCCAAAATTGTGTCATAGCCTAGAGGAAGGCTCTCTATAAAGTCAGTTGCATAAGCAGCTTTAGCGACTTCTTTAACTCTCGCGAGATCTAGACCCTCACCATAAGCGATATTTTCAGCAACGGTTGCGTTGAATAAAACAACGTCTTGACTAACGATGCCAATAAGCTGCCTTAAATCCTTAAGCTTTAGATCGTGCGTATCTATACCATTGATGGATATGGTGCCATCGCTAGGATTATTTAATCTAGGAACCAAAGAAATAAGTGATGACTTACCCGAGCCTGATGAGCCGACAAGAGCAATGGTTTGTCCGGTGTTGACCTCAAAGCTTACCGGTCCAACGGCATTACGTTCGCTTGTGGGATATTTAAAGCATACATTATTAAAAGCGATTGATACTTTTTCTGAATCTGGTTTATCTGCAGAGCCGTGGTCATACTCATTTTTTTCATCTATCAATGTGAAAACTGAGTTAGCTGCGGCCAATCCCATCTGAAGAGGGTGCATAACCCTTGTTATGCGTTTTATGGGGGAAAATAAAAGGCCGAGTGCTGCAAAGAAAGCAACAAAAGACCCGACAGTAAAATCTGTGCCTGTTCGAGAGGCGCCCAAATAGATAACCAGTGCCAAGACAAATGCGCCAATTAGTTCAACGATAGGCACGCCTATCGCACCGGATAAATTGAGTTTGAATTGTTGTAGGCGGATCTTGTTAGCAGCGAGGTCGAAGCGTTTGTGTTCATCTTCTTGACCGTTAAAGATTTTGACAACGCGCTCCCCCTTAACGCTCTCATCTACGATATGCGTGATATCGCCAAATAAGTCCTGTACTTCCCGACTTAGTCGCTTCTGACGTCTGCCTAAATATTTTGCAACCAATGCGGCAGAAGGAATAATGATGAGTGTTAAAAGGCTCAATTGCCAATCTAGCCAAAGTAGATAACCAAGCAGGCCAATGACAATTAACGTGTCTTTTACCAGTACGGTAAGTACTTCAACGCCAGCGCTGGAGATTTGAGTGACGTCGTAGGTGAACTTTGAAACGATATTGCCGGTAATGTTTTGCTGAAAGTAGCTGCTGGGTAAACGCAAAAGCCGAGTAAACATGTCATCTCGGATTTTGTACATCAAACGCGTCGATACTGCAGCAAATGATGAACTACTGATAAATGTTGCTATGGCTCTGATGGCGAATAAAGCGATTAAGCCAACGGGTGCCCATACGAGATAAACAGGATCTTTTTCGACAAAAGTACCATCTAATATGGGTTTTAGAATCGCTGGTACTGCAGCTTCAGTAGCTGCAAATAGGATCATGCCGAAAATGCCTGCCGAGAAAATACGCCAATGCGGTTTAACGTAAGTAAGCAGTCGATGATAAATTTCTTTATCAGAATGTTTGGCGTTCAAGCTCATGATTTTTAATAGGGGCTTTGACCATTTGGTTGATCTTTAAAACGTTTATGAATCCAATTGTATTGAGGAATGTTCTTAATTATCCATTTTTCATATTGTTTATTGATCATCTGAGTTTCAGATTCAATGTTTTCTCCAGTTGCAGCTAGTAAAGGGTTTTCAAAATGCAGTTCATAACCACTCTCTTTAGAAAAAAGTGCAAATGGTTGAATGATTGCATCTCCTAACTTTGCAAATCGAGATGTGGCAGTGTTGGTTGCTGCGGGAACACCAAAAAGGGTGCTGTAGATAAAACCTTTGCCTTTAAAGTTTTGATCAGGGGCAAACCAAATGCCTTTGTTTGATTTAAGTGCGGTAAGTGTCTTTCGCACATCCTGCTTAGCTAGGATCCCTTCAGAATATTGAGATCGATATTTTTCGTAATGATATTGAATAACTGCGTTTTCATGCGGGCGGTACATGGCGACAGTTTTCGCATATCTTCCCAATAGCCGAGCTGATAGTTCTAACGAACTAAAGTGGGCTGTCAGAAAAATAGTAGCTGTATTATCTTTGGCTAGCTTCTCAAGCCCATAAACTTGAATGTTTAGTTGATTGATCCGTTTGTCACTCCACCACCAGGCAATCGCGACATCCATTAAAGCTTTACCCAGCATTTGGAAGTGCTCAATTGTGAGTTGAGCGATATCGCTTTTAGATAATTTTGGAAAACAGAGTGATAGGTTGGTTTCAGCGATATGGCGTCTTTTATCCATGAATTTATAAAGCAGGTTTCCTAATGATGACCCAATTTTCATCATGACTGAGTGCGGAAGAAAGCTGATTGCACGCAGCAAGGAGATCGCCATCCAAGTCGGCCAGTATTTGGGGTGAAACAACTTCAAAAGAAATCCGGGTCAATCTACTCAAACCACATGATAACATTCAGAATCTAAGTTTGATTCTGTTCCTTATGTCTCAAGTACCTGATTTTTCAAAAGTTCGTGCGCTAGTGATAGGCGATGTGATGCTTGATCGTTATTGGCATGGAGATACCTCTCGTATTTCGCCTGAGGCGCCTGTGCCGGTTATGCGGGTTACCGATGATGACTATCGTCTTGGCGGCGCTGCTAACGTGGCTTTTAATATGGCCCAGCTTGGTTGTCAGGTGTCGGTCATGGGTGTTGTGGGTAAGGACGAGGCGGCTGATGAGCTTCAGTGCCAGATAGAAATGAAGCAGATGCGCTTCATCCCAGAGGTTTCAGAAAGTGCGCAGACAATCGTAAAGCTTCGCGTGATGAGTCGTCACCAGCAGCTTATGCGTTTAGATTTTGAGAATACAAAAACAAGTTCAGCCATTTCTGCGAAGCAACTTAGTTCAGATCTTCTTGAGAATCATGATGTCGTGATTCTGTCTGATTACGCAAAAGGCGCTTTATCCCAGTGTGAAGAACTAATTGCGGCAATCAAAAAATCAGGTGTGCCTATTTTGGTTGATCCGAAAGGAAATGATTTTTCTAAGTATTCTGGCGCAAGCATCATCACGCCGAATATGTCTGAGTTTGAGGCGGTGGTTGGCGAATGTGACTCTGATGCGGATGTTGAAAATCATGGTCGGGATTTGATATCGCAACTTCAGCTCGAAGCGTTGCTAGTCACGCGCAGTGAAAAAGGGATTGCCTTGCTGCAGGGTAACGAATCTCCGTGGCACATGCCGACACAAGCGAAAGACGTTTTTGATGTGACCGGTGCTGGCGATACGGTGATTGCAACATTGGCGGCTTGTGTCGGTGCTGGTGAGTCCTATCAGTCGGCTGCACGCTGGGCTAATATCGCTGCGGGTATTGTGGTGGGTAAGTCAGGTACATCCTCAGTTGCTGTTTCTGAACTTCAAGCTGCCAACGTTCAATTACATCTCTCTAGTCGAGGTGTCTTTAGCGAATCTGAGTTGAAGCAGTTGGTTCAAACAGCTCAAGCGCAAGGCGAAACAGTGGTGGTGACAAACGGCTGTTTCGATATTTTGCATGCGGGTCATGTGACCTACCTTCAAGAAGCTGCAAAGTTGGGTGATCGACTCGTTGTGGCAGTGAATTCAGATGAGACGGTTCGAGAATTAAAAGGCCCTGAGCGCCCGGTAAATCCTGTCGATAATCGTATGACGGTTCTGTCGGCCTTGGCCTGTGTGGATTGGGTCGTGCGATTCGATGAGATGACGCCTGAGCGATTGATCTGTGAGTTAAAGCCAGATTTTTTGGTCAAAGGTGGCGATAACGATCCGGCTAATATTCCGGGTAACCATTGTGTGTGGGATGCAGGTGGTCAGGTGATCGCATTGACTTATGTTGATGGTGTCTCTACCACGCAGATTGTTGAATCAATTAAACAGAAATAAGCATGTCTCAACCGCTAAAACTTGATGTGGCAATTTTTGGCGGCGGAATTGCGGGCTTATGGACTTTGTCGCGCTTGCTTAAGCAAGGATTTAATGCGCATTTATTTGAATGTCATCAAGTAGGCGGCGGTCAATCTATTGCATCTCAAGGCATTATCCATGGCGGCACCAAATATGCGCTGACCGGAAAAATTACCGGTGCTTCGGAAGCGATTCGTGAGATGCCCGCTATCTGGAATCAGTGTTTAGCGGGTGAGGGTGAAATTGATCTTTCCGAGGTTAAGGTTAACTCTACACATCAATTGCTGTGGACCCAAGCTAGTCTTAAGTCAAAGGTGGGTGGTTTTTTTGCTAGCAAGGTGATGTCTTCGCGAATGACTAAGCTCTCATCAGATGACGTGCCTGAAATTTTTCGAGATGCCAAATTCAAAGGCACTGTTTACCGTCTAGATGAGCAGGTTCTCGACCCAAGATCACTATTTCAGTGCTTGTTCAATCATCTTTCAGACTACATTTCTTTTTATAGTGCTGACCAGTTGGCGTTCAATTCTGAGAGGAATGACCAATTTAAAATTGATGCGCTTTCATTTGATGCTAAGGCCATTGTGTTTGCTGCAGGCGAGGGGAATGAACAGCTTTTACAAAAAGCAGATTTGAAACAACCGTTGATGCAACGTCGACCCTTACATATGCCTATGGTCAGGTCGCCAAGTCTGCCGCAATTAACAGCGCATGCTTTAGGACATGGCACTGTACCTCGCATGACGATTACGGCAAATACCGATAAGTCGGGGTATGTTGTTTGGTATTTGGGTGGAAAGATTGCTGAAGAAGGTGTCGGCTCCACCGCTGATGAGCTCATTCAGAGGGCCAAGGAGGAGTTGAACGACTTACTGCCGTGGATGGATTGGGGTTCTATGAAGTGGTCTACATTGATGATTAATCGCGCAGAGCCTTTGATGGCAGATGGCAGCCGCCCTGATCGCCCTTATGTGCAAAGAAATAATAAAATTATCACTGCATGGCCGGTGAAATTAGCTTTTGCACCTTTGGTGGCTAAAGAAATTGAAGATCAAGTTAGAGATGCTGGTGTTGGGCCAAGTCATTCAAAAGTTGTGACAGGTTTGCCAACGCCGCCTTTATCGCATCTTCCTTGGGATGAGGTCACCTCATGGACTTAAGAGCGCTTGGCGATACCGGGTTGAAGGTCAGTCCTTATGGATTGGGAACCGTGAAATTTGGCCGTAATCAGCTGGTGAAATATCCCTCTGGTTTTGAGTTGCCTACTGACCAAGAAATAATTGAGCTACTGGCATTGGCGAGATCACTGGGTGTAACTGTGATGGATACCGCGCCAGCCTATGGCGTTGCTCAACAGCGACTAGGCCCTCTACTTAAAGGGCAACGTAAAGAGTGGGCTATCGTGTCGAAAGTGGGTGAGTCATTTGATGGCGAATCGCACTTTGATTTCAGCTCCAAAGGCATTCAAGCCACGGTTGAGCAATCGCTAAAAACGTTAAATACAGATTATCTTGATGCGGTGCTGATTCATTCGGATGGCAACGATATGCAAATTATTGAGCAGACAGATGCGATCGAAGCTATGTCTCGTTTAAAAGAACGAGGTTTGATTCGCGCAACAGGTATGTCGACTAAAACGGTTGAGGGTGGTTGTCGTTGTGTCGAGTTACTCGATATTGTGATGGCAACATTTAATAGTGACTATCAAGATGAGTTGCCTGTTATTCAACTCGCGGAGCGTGAAAATAAAGGTGTCTTGATTAAGAAAGGCCTGATGAGTGGGCATGTGACAGGACAAGCCGGCGTGGAGCAGTCGTTTAAAGACATCTTTGCGCATGATGGTGTGTCGAGTGTCGTGGTCGGAACCATTAATCCGAATCATCTGAGATCAAACATTGAGAGCTTAATTAAGGTCTTAGGTTGATGCGCATACTTTATACAATTGTCTTGTTTCTCATGCTGCCTTTTGTGCTGTTACGCCTGTTGTGGCGTTCGCGCCTTGCACCTGCTTACCGCGAGCGATGGGGTGAGCGTTTTGGCAAAGTACTTGGTCCTTACAGGCAAGGAGGGCTTTGGGTGCATGCGGTTTCGGTTGGGGAGGTATTGGCTGTTGCGCCTTTGGTGAGACACCTCATCCAAAATCATCCAAATTTGCATATTCACATCACGACCACTACACCAACCGGTTCAGCGCAGGTGCAACGATTATTTGGCGTTGAGGTGAGCCACAGTTATGCGCCTTACGATATTCCGCTGTTCTTAATGCATTTCCTCGACACTCTGCGCCCCAAAGCAATGCTGATGGTCGAAACAGAGGTGTGGCCTAATTTATTGCACTACGCGCGTGAGAGTAAAGTGACAACCTTACTCGCGAATGCACGCTTGTCAGCGCGATCATTGAGACGTTATCAGCGAGTACAGAGCTTCGCGCAGGCGGTGTTTGCCCAAATTGATCAAGTCGCTGCGCAAACGAAAGCGGATGCCGATCGATTACGTATGATTGGTGTAAACCCTGGAGCGATTTACGTTACCGGCAGTATCAAATTTGATGTGGATGTACCTGCGAGTGTTTTAGAGCAATCTGAGGTCATGCGCCGCATGTGGTCAGGTCGTCCAGTATGGGTGGCGGGCAGTACGCATGATGGTGAGGAGTCAGTTATTCTAGAAGCACATCAGCAGCTAGTTAAAGAAGTCCCTGATGCGTTGTTAATTCTTGTGCCACGACATCCAGAGCGTTTTGATGCAGTCGGCTCATTGGCTGAACGTTATGACTTTGAAGTAGCACGTCGCAGCTTGCAGGATCCAGTCACTGAGAAAACAAAGGTCTATCTCGGTGACACCATGGGTGAGCTTAATGTACTGATTGGTGCTGTAAATGTGGCCTTTATTGGCGGTAGCTTTGCCAAGATTGGCGGCCACAACGTCTTAGAAGCTGCTGCACAAGGTATTCCCGTGATTGTGGGGCCACATACCTTTAACTTTGAATTAATTACGCGTCAGCTGATCCAAATCGGGGGTGCTGAGCGCGTCTACAATGCCGATGAGTTAGCTTTGCTGCTTCAGGCGTGGTTGACCGATGCAGCAGCTCGTGTCGAAGTGGGCGAAGCAGGGCAAAAACTTGTTGCTGATAACCGGGGTGCGCTGGAGAAGCTAGAGAAGCTCGTTGAGAAAATCATCGCCTAGTAAGTTGGCATGTTGCGATCAACTTGCAATGCCCATTGATCAATCCCGCCATTTAGGTTGATCACATTCTCAAAACCATAGTGATCTAAAAATCGACATACCTGTCGGCTACGAATGCCGTGATGGCAGATGATCACCATCTCTTCTGTTTTATCCCAGTGCTTCATCACAACAGGAATGCTTTGCATGGGGAAAAGCTCGCTGTTATCGAGATGGCAGGTGTCATATTCCCATTGTTCACGCACATCAATTAGGCGAGGAAAATTCTCTGCGAGATACTCAGCAAGCTGTGTGGCAGAAAACTCGCGCACTTTAGAAAGAGAAAGTGGCTTTAGTCGGCGCGTTATGCAAAGCGGGAATTAAAGTGTCAGTTAATTGAATGCTGCGAAGTTCACCATCAGCTTGGCGGCAAGTTAGCATTGCATGCATCACAGGATCTGTACCTTCAATAGTGAACATGCGACCTGTTTCGCTGAGGTGATCTCTCAACGCATCAAAGCTCTCAGGTAGTGATCCGGTAACGGCGATCACGTCATAATGATTTTTATGCAGGGCGGCATTGAAAATGTCTTCATTAACGACTGTAACGCCATAGCTTGATAAGCGTGCTTGTGCACTAGCGGCGATCTCAGGATTGATTTCATAGCTCGTTACTTCGCCACCCATGTGAGCCATGCAAGCTGCGGTGTAGCCCGAACCTGTACCAATATGAAGCACCTTATCACCTGGCTTAATGTTCAATGCCTGGAGCATGGCGCCCTCTTGGATCGGCTTCATCATTAGTTCGCCGTCTTGCAGCGGGACATGTGTGTCAGTGAAAGCTAAATCAACATATTCTGCGGCCACAAATTCTTCACGCGGGATGCTGTTCATGGCATCCAAAACGCGATCATCTAGCACCTCACAAGGGCGGATTTGTTGCTCAATCATGTTGGCGCGGGCGAGATCAGAAGCGATAGGGTCCATCAGAGTTCCTGGGCTTTTTGTTGTGATTATGGGCGAATAGCCTAAAAGTTCTACTTAAAAGAGGCAAGCGGGTTCATTTGATGTGGAAATTGCCTAATTTG
>CBFHYJ010000032.1:0-17866 GCA_965659945.1 Sedimenticolaceae bacterium
GATGATGGAGAATAAGTAATGCTCAGCTCAGAATTAGAAGTTACCTTGCATCAAGCGTTTCAAGATGCGCGTGATCGCCGTCATGAATTTATGACGGTTGAGCATTTGCTTTTGGCGCTTTTGGATAATGACAGTGCGCTTCAGGTGCTTAATGCTTGTGCAGCAGATGTGGGTGGCTTGCGTACCGACCTCACTCAATTCATTGAAGAGAGCACACCACTGATCCCTGAAGAAGATGAGCGGGAGACTCAGCCAACTCTTGGTTTTCAACGCGTCCTGCAACGTGCGGTTTTCCATGTGCAATCTTCAGAGAGTAACGAGGTAACGGGTGCCAACGTACTGGTCGCTATCTTTAGTGAGCAAGATTCCCAAGCCGTTTACTTTTTAGATCAACACGACATCTCTCGTTTAGATGTTGTGAATTTTATTTCACACGGCATTTCTAAATTGGCTGAGTCTGAGATGGGTGAGCGCGTGCCACTGAGTGAAGACGAAGCAGAAGAGCACGGTGAATCTCGTTCGCAGTCAGCGTTGGGTAAATACTCAACCAATCTTAATGAGCGAGCAGCGGCAGGTAAAATCGATCCACTGATTGGTCGCCAAGCTGAGGTTGAGCGTACGGTTCAAATTCTTTGCCGTCGTCGTAAGAACAATCCTTTGCTGGTTGGTGAAGCCGGTGTGGGTAAAACGGCAATTGCAGAAGGTTTAGCTAAGCGCATCGTAGATGGCGAGGTACCTGAGGTGCTTCAGCCTGCTGTTATCTACTCGCTGGATTTGGGCAGCTTAGTTGCGGGAACAAAATATCGCGGTGACTTTGAGAAGCGTTTGAAGGCGATTCTGGCTGAGCTTAAGCGCCAGCCTGATGCGGTGTTATTCATCGATGAGATTCACACCATGATAGGCGCAGGTGCGGCTTCCGGTGGTGTGATGGATGCTTCTAACTTGATTAAGCCAATGCTAGCTTCTGGTGAGCTCAAATGCATTGGCTCGACGACCTATCAAGAGTATCGCGGCATCTTTGAAAAGGATCGCGCATTAAGCCGTCGTTTCCAAAAGATCGATGTTGAAGAGCCATCGGTTGAAGACACGATTTTGATCCTGAAGGGTTTAAAAGAGCGCTTTGAAGATCACCATAATGTGAAGTACACCGCAAAGGCGTTGCGTTCTGCTGCTGAGCTTGCAGGTAAGTACATCAACGATCGTCACATGCCAGATAAAGCGATCGATGTGATCGATGAAGCAGGTGCTGCGAATCAGTTGCTGGCCCCATCTAAGCGTAAGAAAAGCATTGGTGTGCCAGATATCGAGGCTATTGTTGCGAAGATTGCACGTATTCCACCGCGTAAGGTATCTACCTCAGATACTGAATCGTTGAAGCACCTCAGCCGTGATTTGCAGATGGTAGTTTACGGGCAAGATCCTGCAATTGATGCATTGTCATCTGCCATCTTAATGAACCGCTCTGGTTTGGGTACAGATGAGAAGCCTGTGGGCTCATTCTTATTCGCAGGTCCTACCGGTGTAGGTAAAACTGAGGTGACTCGTCAGCTAGCGCGCATCATGGGCATGAAGTTGCTTCGCTTTGATATGTCTGAGTACATGGAGCGCCATGCGGTATCACGCTTAATTGGTGCGCCGCCAGGTTATGTCGGTTTTGATCAAGGTGGTTTGCTGACCGAAGAGATCAGTAAGCACCCGCATTCTGTTTTATTGCTTGATGAGATTGAAAAGGCGCATCCAGATCTATTCAATTTGCTGCTGCAAGTGATGGATCACGGTACTTTGACTGACAACAACGGTCGTAAGGCTGATTTCCGTAATGTGATCATCATTATGACTACCAATGCCGGCGCAACCGATATGGCGCGTCGCTCTATTGGCTTTACGGATCAAGATCACACCAGTGATGGTATGGAAGCGATTAACAAGCTATTTACCCCTGAGTTCCGTAATCGTTTAGACGGCATTATTCAGTTCGCTGCCTTGCGGGCTGAAGTGATTGGTAGTGTCGTTGATAAGTTCATCTTCGAATTGGAAACGCAGCTCGCTGAGAAGAAAGTGGATCTTGAAGTGAATAAAGATGCACGCGCGTGGCTAACTGAGCATGGTTATGACGTGCAGATGGGTGCACGACCAATGGCGCGTTTGATCAAAGATAAGATCAAAAAGCCTTTAGCTGAGCATTTGTTATTTGGTGATCTCGCGAGCGGCGGAAAGGTCAGTATTCGCGTCGAAGGTGACGAGCTGGCGTTCGATATCGAGAGTGCGTTGGTGCACTGACCGGAAAGCTCCGGTCAGTTAGTTAAAGATTAACGCTCGCGGAAAGTGATACGGCCTTTGGTTAGGTCGTATGGCGTCATTTCTACTTTAACTTTGTCACCAGTCAGGATGCGGATGTAGTGCTTACGCATCTTGCCTGAGATATGTGCGGTGACCACGTGGCCGTTTTCTAGCTCTACGCGGAACATCGTATTTGGCAACGTGTCTACCACGGTGCCGTCCATTTCAATTACGTCTTCTTTTGCCATTCAAATTTCCAAAAAGAGTGCGCTCTTGCGCAAGTCGGCGCGGAGTATAGCAAAACCTTAATACACTGGCTAAAACAATGAGTTACTCAATGAATAAACCCTCATTTTTGTCCAGTGCATGCCATTGTTGGCCGTCGAATAGCTCAATTGGGCGGTAATCAAGCTTGTAGCGCATCTCAGGGCTGTCTTCGATCCAAAAGCCGAGGTAGAGGTAGGGCAGCTCTAGGGATTTGGCGAGTTCGATTTGTTGCAGAATCGCAAAGTGCCCCAAAGAGCGTTTCGGCAGATCCGTGCGGTAGTAAGTGTACATAGCGGAGAGGCCGTCATTGAAGGTGTCGGTAATCGCCACACCAAGTAGTTGCTGATTGTTACGGATCTCAATCAGCTTGGTGCGACTCCATTGCGTGCGCATAAAGTCCTGATAATCATCTTCATCCATCTCTTTCATGTTGCCATCGGGATGACGTGATCTGAGGTAGTCGAGGTACAGTGCGTAATGCTCATCACGAAACTCATCTGATACAACGGAGACAGAAAGATCCTTATTGGTGTTGAGCACACGACGAAAGCGACGGCTGGGCTTGAACTCATCCACCGGAATACGAACGGAAATACATTGCGAGCATTCTTCGCAATTGGGTCGATAGAGTTGATCGGATGAGCGACGAAAACCGAGTTGAGAGAGACGAGTGAAGACCTCTGGTGATATGTCCGCTTCTGGATCTGCCACTATGGTGCGAGCCACGCGATCATCAAAGTAACTGCACGAATGATTTGGCGTGTAATACAACTTCAGCTGATCACCGTTTTCACTCATAAGCTTAGCTCGTTAACTTGTGTGGTCGGTGTTTTCCAAATATCGCCTGTGTCTGATAACGGCGTTGCATTGGATAATTGCTCAAGAAAGTGCTCGCGATCGACTTGTTTAGCACCCATCGATTGCAAATGCGGGTTATGCACCTGCGCATCTAAGAAATGGAATCCATGGTATTTCATCAGCTGTCGAATAAAGACCAACACTATCTTCGATGCATTGGGCACACGACTAAACATCGATTCACCAAAGATCGCTTTACCGAGCGATACGCCATATAAGCCACCGACCAATTCATCATCTCGCCAGAGCTCAAAGGAGTGCGCCACACGAGCTAAATGTAAATCAAAATAGGCGCGCTGCATGTCAGGCAATATCCAGGTGCCGTGTTCATCACGTGGTTCAGCACAAGCCTTCATTACGCGACTGAAGGCTTTATCAACTGTCAGCGTTAACTCGGAGCGTTTGATCTCTTTACTCAAGCTGCGTGAGACATGCAGCGTGTCGGGATAAAACACAGTGCGCGGATTAGGTGACCACCATAGGATCGGTTGGCCTTTTGAGTACCACGGGAAGATGCCACTTTGATACGCGGTAATAAGGCGTGGAATGGTCAGATCACCACCAACTGCCAACAAACCTTCAGGTTCAGTCTCAGCCTCACTTGGATGCGGAAACGCTGAGCGAGTTGATGTGCCATCAAGCGAGTAGATCATGATTACTTAAAAGGAGAGCGGGTGTGCATCTCATCAATATATTCAAACATGTGTTCAGTTTCATGCTTGAGGAAGTTTTTGATCGCTGCATCGAACTCAGGATCGAGCATCAGATGTGCTGAATCGGTCTGTTGCGGTAAAAAGCCTCGCGCAATCTTATGTTCACCTTGAGCGCCGGGCTCAAAATGTTTTAAGCCATGCTGAATGCAATATTCCAAGCCTTGGTAGTAGCACGCTTCGAAATGCAGGCTGTGATAATCCGCATGGCAGCCCCAGTGTCGTCCATATAGCGTGTCTTTACCTACCAAGTTGAAAGCCGTCGCGATTACATTGCCATCGAGCTTTGCTTGGATGAGTAAAACGTTATCCGGCATGGTTTTCGCTATTTGCTGAAAGAACTCGAGAGATAGGGTTGCCCAGCCACCGTATTTATCGAAGGTATCTTCGTAAAGTGTGTGAAATTCCTGCCAGTCAGCCTCAGTAGCGGTATGGCCGTTCAGCCATTCAAAGGTAAAGCCAGCATCAGTGACTTTTTTACGCTCTTTTCTAACGTTTTTACGTTTGGAAGAGCTAAAAAATGATAGATAGTGATCAAAGTCTTTGTAGCCCTCATTGGCCCAATGGAACTGACAACCAATGCGGCGCTCGTATCTGTTGTTCGTGAGCAGGGTTGTTTCTTGTTCAGGGGTAAACAACCAGTGAACCGATGAGCATTCTTGCGCTTTCGCTAGCGCAACTGCGGCATGTGCTAACTGTGTTTGCAGTACTTGTTCATCTTGATCGGGTGCGACAAGCAGCTTGGGTCCAGTTGCCGGCGTGTAGGGCGCACCACTGATCAGCTTTGGGTAATAACGTTTGCCTTGCCGCTCATAAGCACTGGCCCATGACCAATCAAATACGAACTCGCCGTAAGAGTTTGTTTTGACATACATGGGGGCAGCAGCTACGAGCTTGCCATCGTTATAGATCGCCAGATGCTGTGAATACCAACCAAACTTTTCACCTAAGCAATTGGTTTGCTCAAGCGCGACTAAAAACTCGTGACGCAGATAAGGGTAATCAGCGACATGACTCAGCGCATTCCAGTCTTCGGCGGGAATGGTTGAGAGCTCGGCGATGATGTGAACGTCCTGTGCTGACATGCACAGAGTGTATCGTGAGGAGGTGCGAGATAAACGCTAAAGAATGGGGTGTTAGGGCTGCAACGGGTGCAGCCCGTCCAGATCATTTCTCGAGAGCGTCGAGGTAACGTTCAGCATCCAGTGCTGCCATACAGCCAGTACCTGCTGAGGTGATCGCTTGACGGTAGATGTGATCCATAACATCACCCGCTGCAAACACACCTTCAACAGACGATTGAGTCGCATTACCTTCGGTGCCACTCTTAACTTTGATGTAGCCGCCACTCATCTCGAGCTGACCTTCAAAGATGCCGGTGTTTGGCTTGTGACCAATTGCCACAAAGATGCCTTGTAGTTCGACATCTTCGGTTGAGCCATCTTCGGTACTCTTGATGCGCATGCCGGTGACGCCTGTTTTATCACCCAACACTTCATCAAGCGTGCAGTTGGTCTTTAGCGTGATATTGCCGTTGTTCACCTTATCCATTAAGTGATCTTGCAAGATCTTTTCTGCACGGAAGGTGTCGCGGCGGTGAACTAGAACAACTTCAGACGCAATGTTTGATAGGTAAAGCGCCTCTTCGACAGCGGTGTTACCACCACCGATGACTGCGACTTTCTGATTGCGATAGAAGAAGCCATCACAAGTAGCACATGCCGAAACACCTTTGCCCTTAAAAGCTTCTTCAGAATCAAGACCAAGGTACACCGCAGAAGCACCTGTGGCGATGATGATCGCATCAGCGGTGTAATGCGCGCTGTCACCTTTTAGTTTGAATGGGCGTTCGCTGAAATCCACTTCTGAGATATAGTCGAAGATGATTTCGGTTTCGAAACGCTCAGCGTGTTGTTGCATACGAGTCATAAGATCTGGACCCATAACGCCGTTGTTATCACCTGGCCAGTTATCGACGTCGGTGGTGGTCATCAATTGACCGCCTTGTTCCATGCCAGTGACCAGCACGGGATTAAGATTTGCACGAGCCGCGTAGACCGCCGCGGTATAGCCAGCAGGTCCCGATCCCAAAATCAACAAACCGCAGTGTTTTGCATCGCTCATGTGTGAAATCTCCTAACAACATGTTTCTTTATTGGGGCCGTATCCTATAAGTGAGGGGCGGGTAGAACAAGGGCTAAGAGCCCTTAAAGGCGCTTTTTGGGGTTGTCTGGAAATTGAGAAAAAAGCCACTCAAACGGTGAGTTTATGGGGCTGCTATGCGATAATTGTGTGAGCATTAACATTCGCTGTTATCTCATTGAAATTTTTACATTATCGGGATTCGCTTGAACCAATCTCTGCAAAAACGCATTAAAGAAGGCGGCTTTCTGCTTCTTCTCGCTATCAGTCTTTTTTTCATGATGTCGTTGGTTAGTTATTCCGCTGAAGATCCAAGCTGGGGCTATGTGGGGCCGCGCTCAACAGCACTGAATTGGGGTGGCCCGGCGGGCGCTTGGTTTGCCTCAGTGTTGTTCACGCTTGTTGGCGTGATCGCCTATTTGTTCCCACTGATGATCGGCTGGGCCGGTTGGTTAATGTTCCGAGATCGTAATAATGCTGAGACTGTTCATCCGATGATGGGTGTTGCACGTTGGGGTGGTTTTATTCTGACCTTGATCGGCGCAACAGCGCTCGCTGCACTGCACATGCATCGCGGTAAAGGCCTTCCCGAGGGTCCTGGCGGGATTGTCGGGCATGAGTTCTCAGATGTTCTCGTGTCTGCTTTGAGCTCAACTGGCGCGACCTTGGGCATGCTTGCAGCATTTTTAATCGGTTTTACCTTGTTCTCAGGTATTTCGTGGTTGTCGGTTATCGATCGTTTGGGCGCTTTTTCACTTAAAGCGCTTGGTCAGGCATTGACGCTCAAAGATGGCTTTATTGAAAAGCGTAAAGCGACCGAGATGAAGCAGCAACGCAAAGAAGTGCGCATTAAAGAGCAGAAGCGTGTTCAGAAACGTAAACAGCCGGTAGTGATTGAAACGCCCAAGCCAAAAGCGGTTGAGCCAAGCGTTCGCGTTGAGAAAGAGCGCCAAATGACTTTGATCGATCCGGTCTTTACTGATGGCTTACCGTCATTGGACCTACTTGATCCACCAAAGCCGAGTGGTCACAAACTCTCACCCGAAGAATTGCGTGCCATGTCAGGACTGGTTGAGCGCAAGCTAGCCGACTTTAATGTCGAAGCAACTGTTGAGACAGTGCATCCAGGTCCTGTTGTTGCGTTGTATGAACTGAATCTTGCGCCAGGCACAAAGGCAAGCAAGGTCACTAATTTATCGACAGATTTGGCGCGTGCATTGTCTGTTCGCTCTGTGCGTGTGGTTGAAGTTATTCCGGGTCGTCCAACGATTGGTATCGAGATACCGAATGAGCACCGTGAGATGGTGTTCTTGAGCGAGATTCTGCGATCTGAGAAATACGATAGTTCCAAATCGCCGCTTACCTTGTCACTAGGTAAAGATATCGCTGGTGAGCCGGTGGTTGCTGATTTGGCAAAAATGCCTCACGCACTGATAGCGGGTACGACAGGCTCTGGTAAATCGGTAGCGATAAACACCATGATTCTCAGCTTGCTCTACAAAGCAACGCCTGAGGATGTTCGCATGATCATGGTCGACCCTAAGATGCTCGAGCTTTCAGTTTATGAAGGCATTCCGCACCTGTTGGCGCCTGTTGTGACGGACATGAAAGATGCACAAAACGCATTGCGATGGTGTGTGGCTGAAATGGAACGTCGTTATCGACTGATGGCGGCACTCGGTGTGCGTAATGTGGCTGGTTACAACAAGAAGGTCAAAGAGGCTCAGAAAGCAGGGCAGCCAATCACTGATCCGCTTTATAAGGGTGAGCCCGATATTGTGACCGGTGAGATTCCGTCGCCACCTGAGCTCAATACCATGCCATATATCGTCGTCATCATTGATGAGCTTGCTGACATGATGATGGTAGTGGGTAAAAAAGTTGAAGAATTGATTGCGCGTTTGGCCCAGAAAGCACGTGCAGCAGGCATTCATTTGTTATTAGCGACTCAGCGCCCATCAGTTGATGTTATTACCGGCTTGATCAAGGCAAACGTACCGACCCGTATCGCTTTCCAAGTGAGCTCACGTATCGACTCTCGAACCATTCTGGATCAAATGGGTGCGGAGCATCTCTTAGGTCACGGTGATATGCTGTATATGCCACCTGGCACAAGTATTCCATTACGTGCACACGGCGCTTTTGTTGATGATCACGAAGTGCATGCCGTTGTCGAGTACGTCAAGTCTCTCGGTGAGCCGCGTTACATAGACGAGATTACTAATGAGCCGACTGAAGCAATTCCCGGCTTGTCTGCAGAAGCCTCAGGTGTGGATACCGAAGATGCAGATCCATTATTCGATGAAGCCGTTCAAATCATCACAGAATCACGTCGCGCGTCTATTTCAGGTGTGCAGCGTCGCTTAAAGATCGGTTACAACCGTGCGGCTCGTTTGGTCGAAGAGATGGAACGTGTGGGTATCGTGTCAGAGCCCGATAATCGCGGTAATCGTGAAGTCTTAGCACCGCCACCGATTCGTGATTGATGTTACGTCTAGTCCTTTTACTACTGGTTTTTGTTAGCCAAGCACAGGCATCAGGTCGTGAGGCGTTTGATGCTTTCACGAAAGAGCTAAAAACCTTCCGCGCCAATTTTGAGCAATCGGTACTGGATACCAATAACGCTACGACCGGTATCTTTCTTGGCCAGTTTTATCTCAATCGCCCAGAGCAGTTTCGTTGGGATTATGTCTTACCAGAGCCGCGTAAGATTATTGCTGATGGCTCGACGTTATGGATGATTGATGAAGATATCGAGCAAGTCACACAATACCCACAAGGTTGGGCATTGCGAGATACTGCCGCGGTCATCTTGTTATCTAGCAATCCGCTTGAAGACTCATTCAAGGTGGTTGATTTAGGTCATCGCCAAGAACTGGATTGGTTAGAGTTGCTCCCTAAAAACGAAGATAGCGACATCGTGCGCATTCTTATTGCGTTTGAAAAGAACCGATTTAAACGTTTAGAGCTTGTCGATAAGTTTGGTCAGATCTCACGTTTTGTCTTCACCGAGGCGTATCGCAACCCCCCGTTAGATAAAGAGCTCTTTGAGTACACGCCACCCGATGAATTCTCTGTTTTTCAGTCTAATTAATGTCTGATCTATTTGGCACGCCCGATAATGTGACTCAGCCTTTAGCTGATCGTATGCGTCCTACAGGATTAGAAGGCTATCTTGGTCAGGAACATATTCTTGGTACTGATAAGCCATTGCGAAAAGCAATCGAAGGTGGTCATCTGCACTCAATGATTTTTTGGGGGCCGCCGGGTACGGGTAAAACCACTTTGGCACGCTTGCTTGCCAACTATGCCAATCTGCATTTCATTACCTTGTCAGCCGTTTTTTCCGGAGTGAAAGATATTCGCCAAGCGGTAGATCAAGCGAAAGCGATACAGCAACAAACAAGTCAGGGAAGCTTGCTGTTCATTGACGAGGTGCATCGATTCAATAAATCACAACAAGACGCGTTCTTACCGCATGTTGAAGATGGCACAGTGGTTTTTGTTGGCGCCACCACAGAGAACCCATCTTTTGAACTCAATAATGCATTGTTGTCACGTGCACGAGTTTATGTACTCAAATCATTAACCGTTGAGCAGCTCGAAGGGCTAATTCGAAGCACGCTTAACGACAAGGAGAAAGGTTTATCCGGTCTTGAGCTGGTTCTGAGTGATGAGCAAATCCATCAAATTGCAACGGCAGCCGATGGCGATGCGCGTCGCTGTTTAAACCTGCTTGAGATCATTGCCGATTTAGCGATTGAGGGGCGAATTGCTGACGGTGATTTAAATGAGGTGCTAAGTGGGCATGTACGTCGCTTTGATAACAAAGGCGATGTGTTTTACGACCAAATCTCTGCGCTGCATAAATCAGTGCGTGGTTCATCGGTAGATGGCTCCTTGTATTGGTTCTGCCGCATGCTCGATGGTGGCTGTGATCCCCTGTATATCGCCCGTCGAGTGGTGCGTATGGCATCTGAAGATATCGGCAATGCGGATCCACGTGGACTTGAGATTGCTCTAAACGCCTGGGATGTGCAGCAACGCTTGGGCAGTCCAGAAGGCGAACTGGCTGTCGCTCAAGCGATTTGCTACCTAGCAGCCGCGCCAAAGAGTAACGCGGTTTACAGTGCCTATAAAAAAGCCACAGCACTCGCTAAGCAAACAGGCTCATTAGAAGTACCTATGCACCTGAGAAATGCGCCGACATCTTTGATGGATGATCTGGGGTATGGCGATGGCTATCGATATGCGCATGACGAACCCGAAGGCTATGCGGCCGGGGAACGGTACTTGCCAGATGAGCTCGCAGACGCTCACTTTTATGAGCCTGTAGATCGAGGGCTTGAGATCAAGATCCGTGAAAAGCTTGCGCATCTAAGAGCACTCGATAAGCAGCACAAGGGCTAAAAGAGTCCTCGCCAATCGGGTAAACTAGCTGCCAGTTTGATTTTGAGATCCATTTCATCATGCTCAGTCAGTGGCTAGCCGTCGCTGCAGGAGGCGCCATCGGCGCAACCGCACGCTACGGACTATCAACAGCGATCTACCAGAGTCTTGGAAAGTCATTTCCTTACGGTACTTTGGCAGTCAATGTGATTGGTTGCCTGCTGATTGGCTTGGCATCTGTGCATTGGCTCGAACGCGTTACCTTTGGTGACACTTGGCGATTGTTTTTGATCATCGGTGTGTTTGGTGGTTTTACGACCTTCTCGACGTTTTCTCTCGAAACCATTCAACTTTTACAACAAGGCGAACCCGGTAAAGCGTTAGCAAATATCGGTGCTAGTCTGATCGCGTGCTTAGCTGCTACCTATCTTGGATGGCTGATCGCACGCGGTAGTGCATTAACTTAACTCGATACTTGAGACCCTATGTTAGATCCAAAACGTTTACGTGCAGAACTTGAACTGGTAGCAGAGCAACTTGCTCGCCGTGGTTTTCAACTTGATATCGAGAAAATGAAATCACTTGAAGAGCAACGTAAAGCGCTTCAAATTGAACAGCAAGAGCTGCAAAACGAACGAAATACTAAGTCGAAATCCATCGGTAAGGCGAAAGCTGCCGGTGAAGATGTTCAGCCTTTATTGGATGAGGTTGCAGGTCTTGGCGACAAGCTTAAGGCGGTGTCAGAAAAAAGTGATGCTGTTCAAACAGAGCTGCATGCATTGATGATGTCGATGCCGAACACGCCGCATGATTCAGTTCCAGATGGTAAAGACGAAGAGGATAACCGCGAGGAACGTACTTGGGGTGAGATTCCAACGTTTGATTTTGAACCGAAAGATCACGTAGACCTGGGCGAGGGCGTTAATCAACTCGACTTTGATATCGCAGCTAAGGTTACGGGCTCTCGATTCGTCTCTATGTCAGGTGGCTTGGCGCGTCTGCATCGCGCACTAACGCAATTCATGTTGGATACACATATCGCTGAGCACGGCTATACCGAGGTGTACGTACCTTATATCGTGAATGTCGACAGCTTGCGTGGCACTGGTCAGTTACCAAAGTTTGAAGAAGACCTCTTTAAGTTAGAAGGAACCGATTACTACCTAATCCCAACAGCAGAAGTCCCTGTGACCAATTTAGTCAGGGATGTGATTTTAGATGCCGATCAGTTGCCTGTTAAGTACGTTGCGCATACGCCATGCTTCCGTTTAGAGGCGGGTGCCTATGGTCGTGATACGCGCGGCATGATTCGTCAGCACCAGTTCGACAAGGTAGAGCTTGTGTGTGTGGTTAAGCCTAAAGACGCCTTCGGTATGCTTGAAGAGCTGACCGGTCATGCTGAGAAGATTTTGCAAAAACTCAATTTGCCATATCGTTTAGTGACTTTATGTACCGGTGATATCGGGTTCTCATCAACCAAAACCTACGACATTGAGGTCTGGCTGCCAGGTCAAGCAAAGTATCGTGAGATCTCATCGTGCTCTTGCTTCGGTGACTTCCAGGCGCGTCGTTTGCAAGCGCGCTGGCGTAATCCAGAAACAGGCAAACCAGAGCTAGCTAACACCTTGAATGGTTCAGGCTTGGCGGTGGGCCGCACCTTGGTTGCTGTGTTAGAGAATTATCAGCAGGCAGATGGCTCAATCAAAGTGCCAGAGGTGCTGCAGCCTTATATGGGCGGCATCACTGAGTTAACGCTTTAACGTACCGATATAATCAGTAAAAGCACGAAGAGAACAACGCCACCTATGGCAAAGATTGCGGCGTTCCAATCGCCTTTCTTTGCTTGTTTGCCGTTTTGTTGATGATGTTTGTACGCTGGCCATAGAAAAAACAGCATCATGATGCCAGCCACAAAAGCTAAGATTTTTCCCCATTCCATGAATGTGCTCCAAAAAGTGACATAAAAAAGCCCGGTAACAAGACCGGGCTTTTTTGATTGATAACGCTTAGTCGTCGTTACTCATCATGCCTAGCAGTTGCAACAAGCTGATGAAGATGTTGAAGATGCTGAGGTAGAGACCGTAGGTAGCCATGATGTAGTTGGTTTCACCACCATTGATGATGCGAGAAGTATCAAACAAGATGAAACCACTCATCACCAGGATGATGCCGCCAGAGACAGCCATAGCCAATGCAGGCATCTCTAAGAAGATGTTTGCCAACATCGCAATCACTAACACCATCATGCCGGCGAACAAGAAGCCACCCATGAAGCTGAAGTCACGCTTCGAGGTCATCGCATAAGCAGATAGACCAAGGAAGATAATGCCAGTACCACCCATTGCGGTCGCAATGATTTGAGGTCCCTTAGGCAGTGCAAGGTATTGGGATAGGATTGCGCCTAACCCAAAGCCGAGTAGGCCGGTGACAAGGAAGATCACACCAATACCAGATGATGAGTTGGCCGTACGTGGTAATACAAAGATGCCAAGTACCATCGATGCGATAACCGAAATAATGTAAGCGATCGGTGGTACGGCTAGGGACATTGATACCAAAGCCATCACAGCACTGAATGCTAACGTTGCCGACAGCAGAATGTAGGTATTTTTCAGAACTTTGTTAGCAACGTCTGCATTTGGACGTGTAGCAACGACTGAATTGAATTGATTCATCTAAATTAGCCCTCCGAGGCTTTATGTTTGTACCCTTAATTAGATAAGGGCATCTCTCGATAGTTCAATACTAAGCATAACTGATCGATAGAGCATCTCAAGCATTTATAAGCCCCGAATCAGGTGTTGTTTTTAGTGAAAAAATCGGTATATTACGCGGCTTCCCGCTCATCTTGGAGGGGTGGCAGAGCGGCTGAATGCACCGGTCTTGAAAACCGGCAAGGGTTAATAGCCCTTCGTGGGTTCAAATCCCACCCCCTCCACCATATTTAAAAAACCCGAACAGAAGTTCGGGTTTTTTTATGCCTGAAATCAACGGTTTTCATGTTGCAGTGCAAGAATGACAGCCGCCTCTGTAAAAGATAAAGTCTAATCATCTTGTAAATAGGTGCTTACATGGGCTACTCAATTCTTGTTGTTGACGATCACGCTTTATTTCGTACGGGCTTGCAAATGCTTCTGCGCAATACGGCAAATGTAGACATCATAGGTGAAGCTGAAACGGGCGAAGAAGCCTTGGCGTTCCTCGAGAGCAACAAGGTTGATGTTGTGTTAATGGACGTGAACATGCCAGGCATGGGTGGCATTGAAGCAACACGCCGTATCAACGCATTGCCTAATCCACCAAAAGTTGTTGCGGTGACCGCGATGATTGAGACACCACTCCCTAGTAAATTATTGGATGCTGGTGCGCGTGGTTATGTCAGCAAAGGGTGCTCTGCTGAAGAGTTAACTGCTGCGATCAATACTGCGGCTAAAGATGAGCTTTATCTTTCTGGCGATGTTGCACAGAGCTTGGCCTTAGGTAAGTTACGCGACCCTAAAAATACCGGTGATATTGAAGGCGTTAAAAAGCTTTCTGCACGTGAGTTTCAATGCATGATGATGATTGTTAACGGGCAGGGCACTCAAGAGATCTCTGAAGTGCTGGAGCTAAGTCCTAAAACCGTTTCAACTTACCGTCATCGTCTTTATGAAAAAATTGGTGTTGAGAATGACGTCGAGCTGACCCATTTTGCGATTCGTAACGAATTGGTCAATGTTTAATATCTATGTCAGTCGACTTTGATCCAGCCTGTCAGCGCTGTGATCGATTAGCGTCGTTTCTTAAAGACGTTAAACAGCAGCATTCTGATTATTTCTGCCAACCGGTACCTGCATTTGGGGATACCGATCCTGCGCTATTGATTGTTGGGCTAGCTCCTGGGATGCACGGTGCTAATGCAACAGGTCGCCCGTTTACAGGTGATGCTGCAGGCATCTTGCTCTATGAGATGCTTTACAAACATGGTTTTTCGAATCAGCCCATCTCAACATCCGTAGATGATGATTTACAGCTTATCCATAGTCGCATTACCAATGCCGTGAAGTGCTTGCCACCACAAAACAAGCCTGTTGGCGCAGAGGTGAATAATTGCCGTGATTTCCTGGTTGAAGAGATAAAAGTTATCTCTAAGCCGCTGCTACTGCTTGCTTTAGGCTCTATTGCACATAAATCGATCATTGCCGCGATGAACCTGAAACAAAAAGATTATGTTTTCGCCCATGCCGTACTGCATGAACTAGGCGAGGGTGTAACCTTAATCGATTCGTATCATTGCAGTCGTTACAACACGCAAACTGGACGCTTAACCCCCGAGATGTTTGATCATGTGTTTGCAATCGCGCGACAATGGGTAGATGAGCGATACCCACGCGTTTGACGCGAAAGCCTTTCTAAAAACCTTAACCTCCCGTCCGGGTGTCTATCGCATGCTGAATGCTGATGGAAAGGTGTTGTATGTGGGTAAGGCGAAGAACTTAAGTAATCGTGTCTCAACCTATTTTACGGGCTCGCATAACCGCCGTATCGCCTCGATGGTCAGCCAGATTGAAGATATTCAGATCACGGTGACGCATACCGAAGCTGAAGCGTTAATTCTTGAGAACAATCTGATCAAAGAGCATCGCCCACGTTATAACGTGTTATTACGTGATGATAAAAGTTACCCCTATATCTACCTATCGAGTGATGCTTATCCGCGTTTGAGCTTTTATCGTGGCTCACGTGACATGAATGGGCGTTTCTTTGGACCTTATCCAAGTAGCACGGCGGTTAAACAAACCCTTAAACTGCTGCAAAAGCTTTTCCCGGTAAGGCAGTGTGAAGACAGTTACTACAACAACCGTTCACGCCCTTGTCTGCAATATCAAATTGGTCGTTGTTCAGCGCCTTGTGTGGGCTTTGTCTCTGAGGAGCGTTACGCAGAAGATGTGCGTGAATCTGAACTTTTTTTAGAAGGCAAAGCATCACAGATTGTTGATCAGTGGATTGGGAAGATGGAAGATGCCTCCGAGAACCTCCAGTTTGAAGAGGCTGCAAAGATACGTGATCAAATCTCTGCATTAAGAACGGTACAAGAACGTCAGTATGTCTCAGGTGAACGTGGCGATCTGGATATTGTCGCGATAGCGGAAAAAGCCGGCGTCACCTGCGTGCAGATCTTCTTTATACGCCAAGGACATAATCTAGGTAATAAAACGCTCTATCCGAGCAATGGTGATGGTCAGCCACTTGAGTCGTTGATGTCGGCCTTTATTGCGCGTTATTACCTAAACCGCACTGCGCCGAGTGAATTACTGCTCAGCTGCATGCCGGATGACAGTGATGTCTTGATAGATGCCTTATCCGCTCAGGCGGGCCGTAAAGTGAGTTTCACCACAACGCCTCGTGGGGCACGTTCTCGTTGGTTAGATATGGCCAAGACGAATGCGCGAATGGCAGTCGATGCACGCTTAGCGACCTCGGCTTCGAGCCAAAAGCGGGTAGAGGCATTACAACAAGCCTTAGCGCTCGATGATGCGCCCGTCAGAATGGAGTGTTTTGACATCAGCCACACAAATGGTCAACAAACCGTGGCATCTTGTGTCGTATTTGAGAATGGAGAGCCTTACAAGCGTGATTATCGTCGTTTCAACATCAAGGGCATTCAGCCTGGAGATGATTATGCGGCGATGAAACAAGCCCTAACGCGTCGTTATCAACGTCTCGTAAATGGTGAAGGACAGATGCCTGATATTTTGCTCATCGATGGTGGTAAAGGACAGTTGAGCTCCGCATCTGAGGTGATGCAGGAGCTTGGAGTGACGAATGTTTTACTACTTGGGGTTGCCAAGGGCGTGGATCGCAAGCCGGGTTTAGAAACCCTATTCTTGTTGGGTGATGATCTGCCACTTATACTGCCTAGTCATTCACCGGCGTTACATCTGGTGCAACACATCCGTGATGAGGCGCATCGATTTGCGATCACTGGTCACCGAGCTCGACGAGCTGCGGCTAAAAAAGCATCGCCGCTTGAAGAGATCGCAGGTGTTGGACCTAAGCGTCGTCAACGAATATTGAAGCACTTTGGGGGGCTGCAAGGCTTATCCAAAGCCGGTATTGAAGATATTGCTAAAGTCGAAGGCATTAGCAAGAAACTGGCAAAAGAGATTTATGAGGCATTCCACGGGGAAGCATGACCTTTAACCTGCAACAACTGCCGAACTTACTCACCTTACTGCGTATCGTGTTGATACCGGTTTTTGTCGTGGTGTTCTTCTTGCCTTTTGAACATGCGCGATTAGTCGCAACGGTGATTTTGTTTATTGCCGGCGTTACCGATTGGCTAGATGGTTTTTTGGCGAGACGTTTTGAGCTGCATAGCCCTCTAGGTGCTTTCTTGGATCCCGTTGCGGATAAGTTGATGGTTTCGACCGCTCTGGTTGCTATCGCCGTTGCTGATCCTCAATTAGTTATCGGTATTTCGGTGATGGTGATCATTGGCCGTGAGATCACCATCTCTGCATTGCGAGAGTGGATGGCAGAGGTTGGGGCACGAGCTACCGTTGCCGTATCAATGATCGGAAAGTTTAAAACAGCAGCGCAGATGTTGGCTTTGGGCTTCTTGGTATACCGTGATGACCTTTGGGGTATTCCGGTATACACAGTTGGCGTCACTTTGCTTCTTATCTCAGTCGTATTGACGCTGTGGTCAATGATTGTTTATCTCAAAGCAGCCTGGCCAAGTTTGTCGTCAGACGAGCTTGATTAAGTAAGAGAAAAGGCGAAAACACGCTTGACACTAGGGCGTTTTTCCCTAGAATAGCGCGCTCATTCGGCGGGAATAGCTCAGCTGGTAGAGCACAACCTTGCCAAGGTTGGGGTCGCGAGTTCGAATCTCGTTTCCCGCTCCAAAATCTAAGCAACCCCGCGCAAGCGGGGTTTCTTATTCAGGGGCTCCGGAAAGCTGCTGAATGAAAACATGGCGAGTTACCAAAGCGGCTATGGACTGGATTGCAAATCCATGTAGGCCGGTTCGACTCCGGCACTCGCCTCCACTTTATCGTGGATAAGAACCCAAGAGGGTTATCTCTCTTGGGTTTTTTCTTGCCTGAGTTGCATCGCTTATTTAATCGAGATGCTTGATAGGGTAAAGTGCAGCGCGTGTTTGCGGGTATGGTGAAATTGGTAGACACAAGGGACTTAAAATCCCTCGGCTTAACGGCCGTCCCGGTTCGACTCCG